>JBKJWG010000202.1:0-2770 GCA_046716985.1 Anaerolineales bacterium
GCATATGACGGTGTTCCCGGCTGGTCACGGTAAGTTCGGTCGAAGAAGAAATCAACCCAAAGGGAGTTACCGACTCGGGATTTCTACACCAGTTGCACCCGAATTGCACCCAAAATCGCTAAAACCAGCAAAAGCAAACAAAAAATCTCCCGGTTTACGGGGATTTTTTGAGGCGAGGGAGAGATTCGAACTCTCGGCCAAGGGCTTATGAGTCCTTGGCGGCCCCACTGTAAACGTTAGTAAAAGGCAAGTTTACGGTAAAAAAGCTTCTACTGCGTCTACTGTTTCCAAGATTTCTACACCAATTGCACCAAATCTGCACCCAACTTTAAGATAGGAAAGTCGCGTTTCTCAATCTAAAATTCTCTTTGTCCACCCGAGCCAAAAATGTGGGCGGCAACAGGAACCAAAATCCAGAAGTCACATGGTTACCAATTCAGTCTTCAAATTAATATTCTTTGTTTGCTACTTACAATCTATTGAAATATATGACGCTACTTTAGCACCCACCGTTAAGGTTTAGTCCACCTGCTCCCCGCTGTTCGACCAAAGGAAGTCGAACCGCCAGGTACACCTGGCTCATCGCCTCGCAGGTGGTTAGGCTTCTTATCCAAACTCCTTGATTATACAAGGGTGTGCAAGTCATGCTGCGCGATTTCATACGCCGTTCGATAGCCCGCGGCAATTTTCGGCCAGACTTGGAGTTCCATTCCGGTTGGATGACCGCCGTTTTCACGCCGCCATGAAGAAGGAATCCCGAAGCGCCATGGCGTTGGCTGCGTTGTCGTTTGTAGGTTCACCGATGGTCAGCGAATCTTCTCCTACTGACTCGATCACACCTGTTCAGCAACAGCTGACTGTGATGCACGAGGCTTGTTTCCCAACGTGAACAGAACTCGATAGGGTCGGTGAATTCCATCGGCTTTCCTGAATGCTTGAATCTTTTCAAAAGCATCAGCTTTGAATCGCTTCATTTCATCTGGTTCCAGCTTCTCCAACACAGCACGATCTCCACTAGACCACAACCGCGACCACCACTCTTCTTCGTTATCGTATACGGAGTCGTAATCTTCGGCGATGATCTGGATGCCGGTAAAGCCTGCATGGTTCAATGCCACTTCAAGTTCGGCGGGCCTTTCAAGTGTTTGCGTCACCGGTATCGAACGCGAGATGTTGTAGTCCTTGAGTAATTGCTCGTACCAACTCATCCGTTCATCCGACTCACCGAATGTCGTCGCGCCCACCTTCCCTCCGGGCTTCAGGACACGGTAGAACTCGGCTAGGGCGCGACTGACTTGGGGAAAGAAAAAGAGCGCAAAGCCGCACAGCACCTGGTCAAAAGTTGCGTCCGGGAATTCCAGGTGCTCGGCATCCATCTGCCGCATCTCGGCGTTCGTCAGGCCGCGACGATGGATCTCCGCAGCCGTTTCGCGAACCATCGCCTCTGCCAGATCAATTCCGATGACTCTGCCATGCTTCCCGACTTGTTCAACCGCCCAGAACAGGATCGCTCCTCGACCTGCCGCGACATCGAGAATTCGCGCCCCACTCGGAGGCCGAGCCAGTTCTACGAGCCTGCGGCCCATTGCAGGGAAAAAGCGAGCGTCAACACCGTAATCAGGAGCGGCGATTCCATTAAAATACTCGGCGATTTGCTGTTTCTGTGCGCGCTCATTTTCGCTCACTGTTTCCTCGCCCACACCTGCATGATCATAGGCACGACCGCCGGCGTTCCCTGCCCCGCGCAACTCAAGCAGAGACGATAGCCGCCAACGTCTATCATGTTTTCGTTTGCGCTTTCTTCTATTGGCGCCATGGCGCTACCTCCTTACGATTTATCTGCCCGAATCAAATAATCCTCAGTCTCAGGTATCTCCCTTTCCACTGGATTCCCAAACCCCGCTTTTTCCAAAAACTTCACAATTTCAGAGGTTGTGTACGCGTCGCCCTGCGCGGTGGACGAGTAAATCCAAAGTGCGTTGATGAGCGCCTCTTTGCGTTTGCGTCTCGCATCGTCGGCAATGTATTGATTGATTACGACTGTTCCTCCCGGCACAAGAGCGGCATGGGCTTTGCGCAATAGATTGACATTATCTTCGGGACCGAAGAACATCAGACAGAAGCCGAACAAGACAACGTCGAACCGTTTTTTACCGTAGTCCAGCTTGCGCATGTCGCCAGAGATCATGGTCATCTGCTGGCCTAAGCCCTGTTTCGCCGCAACCGCCTGTGCCAGGTCGAGTTCAGGTTGCCGGTCCATTAGCGTAACTTGCACGCCGCGATGTTGCCGCGCCAGCGCCATCGACGTGACCCCCGGTCCACTCGCCACGTCCAGCAGCCGCAACCCGTCGCGCGCCTCGATCCCAGCCGCGCCCCACAAGGAATCAACACGCGACCAATACCATTGCGGCACGACCAGGTCGGGCGCATCAAACCCAACCGTGCTTGGCAAGGTTGCCCAAACCACGGCCTGATTTTCGCTTGTAATGTCCGCAATAAGCGGACGTTTGCCCGTGCGGATTGCCTCGGCCAGTTGCGAATGACCTAGCGCGGCCCATGTCATCAACAGCCCCTCGCCCTTATAGTTTGGATTGCCTGGCAGCAGCGTTTGCTCCGCGCTTGGTACGAGATGGTAGCCGGTTTCGTCTTTGTCTAGCAGGTCAATGGCAAATAGTGCATCGAGTAATGTGCGCGTGCCCGTCAGATCCCAACCCTGATGTTGGGCAAGGTCTTTCGCCGTGCGATGCCCAGCCGCGATTTTTGCCCAGAG
>JBKJWG010000203.1:0-2704 GCA_046716985.1 Anaerolineales bacterium
GTGCAGCGCAAACATGTCCGCTGGGATTTCGAAGGTGGCTTGAAGGAATATTGGTTTCCCTATGGGAAATAAAGGCTACCCATGCGTGCGCTAGTGCTGGGTGCGGCGGGCGCGGTTTGCTCACAGACCACGCTCGATTTGGCCCGCTTCAGCCAGTTCGATGAAATTATTGTTGCCGATTTTCGGATGGAAAGTTTAGAAAAACTATTGGATGGTATTGGCGATCCGCGCCTGAAGCCTCTTGCTTTTGATGCCGATAACTATGGCCGCATGCTCGAGCTGTTCCCGCAATTTGATATTGTGATCAACGGCTTGCCGTTCAAATTTGATTTGACCGTGAATAAGGCCTGCGTCGAGTGCGGTGTAAATGGCTTGGACCTCTCCAGCGATGATCCTCAATTCGAGCTGCACGAGCAAGCCCTGGCAAACAATATTCTTTTTGTTCCCGGTTGTGGGGCAACGCCAGGCATCACCAATATGCTGGTACGTAAGGCTTCCGAAAACCTGGATCGATTGCTCGAGGTGGAAATTTCGTTTGCCGCATTTCGCTGTTTGGCGCCGGCGCCAGGTTTGTTGAAAACCACTTTGTGGGAGTTCGACCCGCAGGTCGAACATCGCAAAAGGGTTTACTATAAGGATGGAAGCTGGCACCCGGCCGCTCCCCTGACCGGTGGAATAAAAGCTCACTTTCACGATCAGATCGGCGAACAATCCGTATTTTACGTACCTCACGATGAGGTGGATACATTGCCGCGTTCTTATCCGCAGTTGCGCTATGTGGCCGTTCGGGGTTGCTTTCCGCCCCATGTGATGGAGCTAATGACCGCCATGATGCACGCCGGCATGTTGAGCGGCCAATCGGTCAATATCAACGGCAAGCAAGTGCCCGCCGTGGATGCGTTGGCTGACCTGCTGCTGCAACTGCCTGTTTCGAAAGATAACAGGGTTTGGGCGTATGGTTTGGAAGTTGCGGTCTTAGGTGAGCGGGATGGCAGATTGTTGAAACATAGGTACCGCAGCCAGCATCCACCCCAGGAGGAGTGGGGCGGCCAGGCTGCTTATTTTAAAAATGTGGGTATCCCTCTCTCGATTGGCGCCCAGCTGATCGCGGCGGGTCAAGGCACTGCCAAAGGAGTTCGCCCGCCTGAACAGGCATTGCCGGTTAAACCCTTTTTTGAAGCCCTGGCCTTACGCGGCATAACCATCGAAGAGCAGGTTGAAGAATTGCCTCAAGGAGACTCAAAATGAGCTTGTTGGAAAAAAAGACAAAGTCTTTACTTGAACGAGCGCGAAAAGTCATTCCCTATGGAGTGAATTCCAATTTTCGCTATTACGGCGAAGACACCTTTGTGATCAAGCGCGGCCTGGGAGCGCACATTTGGGATGGGGACGACAAGAAATATATTGATTATCGCCTAGGATTTGGACCCATTATTCTGGGCCATACTCACCCCGTTGTGATTGAACGCGTCACCGCCGCGATCAAGGAGGGCACGGTCTTCGCCTGGACAAACCCCTGGGAAATTAGCGTGGCGGAGCGCATCGCTCGAATGTGCAAGATGGACATGGTTAAGCTGACAAACACCGGCTCGGAAGCTACTATGCATGCGCTGCGGACTGCGCGGGCTTATACCGGTCGAGAAAGGTTTATCAAGTTCGAAGGCAGCTATCATGGCATGAGTGATTATTTTCTTTACAGCACGGCCTCGTCGGCGATGAGCGCGATTGGCTCGCGCCGCTCCCCGGTGCCGGCGGTGGTGTCTTCTGGAATTCCCAAGGCGATCAATCAATACGTGACCACGCTGCCATTCAATGATGTTGAGCGCCTGGAAGAAACCATTGAAAACCGTTGGCAGGATCTGGCCGCTGTTTTTATTGAACCTTTGCTGGGAAATATGGGCGGCATCATGCCTAAGCCGGGTTTCCTCGAAAAACTTCGCCAGCTGTGCACCAAATACAAGATCCTGTTGGTCTTCGATGAAGTCAAGACCGGTTTCCGCGTTGCCAATGGCGGCGCGCAGGAATACTTCGGTGTCAAGGCTGATCTGGCCACCTACGCTAAAGCGTTAGCCAATGGCTTCCCGATCGCGGCGGTTGCAGGCAGAGAAGACGTGATGATGTCGATCGAGCCCGGCAAGGTCTCAAATGCGGGTACGTATTCGGGCAATGTGGTCGGGGCGGCCGCAGCGGACGCGACCCTCGAAATATTAGAAACGGAGCCGGTGATCGCCGACATATTTTCGAACGGCAAGAAACTGATGGACGGCATTGATGAGATTCTGACAGAGGCCGATATCTCCCATCGCATGTCCGGCCTGCCCTCTATTTTTGGCTTCGCGCTGGGAACGAACGAAGAGTCTGTGGACTTTCGCGACCACGCGCGTTGGGATCTGGCGCTGTATGAAGAAATTGGCCGCGAGCTGATCCGCGGGGGTGTGATGGGCACTCCCGATACGCGCGAGCCGTGGTTCCTTTCGCGGGCGCATGATGACGCAATAATCGGTGAAACATTGAACATATTTAATGAAGCGATCCGCAAGGTCAAGAAGAAAAACTAGCCTAGACTGCAAGCAGTATTCAACCTAAGGAGAACCAGAGATATGCGCATTGTCGTGTTAGGGGGCGCCGGCATCATCGGGCAGCCCATTGTCCATGATCTGAGCACAGACGTTGATGAAATAGTGATCGCGGATATGGATCTTAG
>JBKJWG010000204.1:0-6525 GCA_046716985.1 Anaerolineales bacterium
ATGGGGGACTGGTCTATGTTGATGATCTTGTCCAGATTCTGCAGCCCCTTGATCTCGTCGTGCTCGCCCGGCGACAGGTGGGCACCGTTCAGTTCGCGCGCCAAAGACTTGTAGAGGATCTCATTCATCAAACTGCTCTTGCCGGACCCGGATACGCCGGTGATACAGATTAACTTGCCTAGCGGGATTTCAACGGTCAGGTTCTTTAGATTATTCTCGCGTGCTCCGACAACTACAAGTGACTTACCGCTACCCGCGCGACGCTTCTTGGGCACGGGGATCTGCTTGCGTCCGGATAAATATGCACCCGTCAAAGATTGTTTGCTCTCTAATATTTGTTTGACTGTGCCCTCGGCCACCACTCTGCCGCCATGTTCGCCCGCGCCGGGCCCAAGGTCCACGATCCAATCCGCGCGTCGAATGGTCTCTTCATCGTGTTCGACGACCAAAACAGTGTTGCCCAGGTCACGCATGCCGGTCAGCGTATTGAGCAGGCGCTCGTTGTCGCGCGCATGCAGCCCGATCGAAGGCTCGTCCAGAACATACAGCACGCCCATTAGCCGCGAGCCGATCTGCGTCGCCAGGCGAATGCGTTGCGCCTCGCCGCCTGAGAGCGTGCCAGCCGATCGATTGAGGGTCAAATAATCCAGCCCAACATCCACCATGAAGCCCAGACGCTCGCCGATCTCTTTCAAGATTCGTTTCGAGATTAATTTATCGCGTTGCTTCAGTGGCGAATCTTCTCCAGACAATCGGCGCGACCACTTTAGTGTGTCGAGCACCGGCCACTTGGTCACTTGCAAAATATTGTTGCCCTCGACGGTTACGCCCAACGCTTCTGGGCGCAGGCGCGCGCCTTTGCACACCGGGCAAGGCCGGTCGTTCATATATTCCATGATGCGCTGGCGCATGTATTCGGAAGTCGATTCGCGGAAGCGCCGCTCCATGTTGGTGATCACACCTTCGAAGGCAATATGAAAAGTTGAGGTGCGCCCACTCTTGCGCGTGTAATTAACTTTCACCTCATCGCCGTTGGTGCCGTATAGAATGACATCCAGTTCTTTTTCTTTTAGCTCACCCACCGGCTTGTTGATATTGATGTGGTGCGCGGCCGCCGCGCCTACCAGCGTGGACCAGTAGTAGCCGCCATCTTCGCGTGGGCCGCTCCATTCCGAGGCTGCAATTGCGCCTTGGGTTAGCGGCACGCTCTTATCCGGCATAAGCAGGTCGGGGTCAATTTCCAGTTTGGTGCCGAGCCCTTGGCATTCCGGGCAGGCGCCATGCGGTGTGTTGAACGAAAAAGTGCGCGGCTCGATCTCGGGCAGCACGCTGCCGTGCTCGGGGCAGGAAAGCGACTCGGAGAACATCAAGTCGTCGCCCGCATCTTTGGCGAGGTTTTGCACGATCATCGTGCCTTGCCCGAAGCGCAGCGCAGTCTCCACCGAGTCGGTCAACCGCGAGCGAGCCGCTTCGCGTTCTTCTCTATTTTCTGTCTTACGGATCACCAGCCGATCCACCACCGCTTCGATGTTGTGCATTTTGTAACGCGCCAGCTTGACCTTGTCCTTATCCAGCTCGTAGATCTCGCCGTTCACGCGCGCCCGCACGAAGCCCGATTTGGAGATCTCCTCTAATACGGCTTCGTGAGTACCCTTGCGCCCGCGGATTACCGGCGCCAGGATCAATATGCGGCTGCCGTCAGCCAGCTTCTCGACCGCGTCCACGATCTCCTGCGCCGATTGGCGCACCACCTCGCGCCCGCAAATAGGGCAGTGTGGGATGCCCACCCGGGCGAATAGCAGACGCAGGTAGTCGTAAATTTCGGTTACGGTACCCACCGTGGAACGTGGGTTATGCGAACTGCCCTTTTGGTCAATGGAGACGGCTGGGGACAAGCCCTCGATGTACTCGACATCCGGCTTGTCCATCTGCCCCAAAAACTGGCGCGCATACGCGGAAAGCGACTCGACGTAACGGCGCTGCCCCTCGGCGAAGATGGTGTCGAACGCCAGCGAGGACTTGCCCGAGCCGGAGAGCCCGGTCACCACCACGAATTTGTCTCGGGGGATCTCGACGGTTACATTCTTTAAATTATGCTCGTTTGCCCCCACCACGCGAATGACGTTATCTTTCACAAACAGCCTCTAAAAAATGGAATGGTGTGCATTGTAGCACATTTGTTTTATTTCACATTCCAAAATATTTCTGTTGGATTTTTTTCGACGCAAAAAACAATTATACCAACCGCCTCTTTCGCTTCGTAAGTCGAAAAATTGAGGTGCTATAATCAATTAAGCGAGTGATACACAACGTGTTTCTCTATACGCCGCTTTCGTCTCACGACTAGAAGCGGCATTTTTGTCTCACCGCGCTGTGTCATCCTGAGGAGCGCTCGGCGGGACGAAGGATCCACCAGTACGATTTCTTCGGAGTAACCTAAATCTGCAGACCAAATAAAGCATGGCTAAAAAAACCAATTCGGATCCCCTAATCGTTATCGCTTCCAATCGCGGGCCTTTTTCTTTTCATAAGAAAGGGAAAACGGGGTTCACAGTCGACCGCGGCGTAGGCGGCCTGGTTACCGCGCTCAGCGCTCTGTCGGAACGCCATCAAGTGCTGTGGGTGGCGGCCGCCATGAGCGAAGATGACCGCCAATGGGCGAAAGAGCACCGTGGCAAGGTCGAGCACGTGGATGGCATCGACTTGAAAATGCTTGAGCCCAACCTCGAAGACTACGAAGGCTATTACAACGAGATCGCCAATCCGCTGTTGTGGTTTATTCAGCATCAGCTCTGGGATATCCCGCGCACGCCCAGCATCACCGAGCGCACCTGGCAGGCCTGGGAAGATGGCTACAAGCCGGTGAACAAGCTTTTCGCCGAGACCATCGCCGAAGCTATTCAAGGCGAGCAGCGGGATGTGATCGTCCTGACACAAGACTATCACCTCTACATGGTTCCGCACTACCTGCGTAAGTTGGTGGGCGACTCGGTGCAGATCCAGCCCTTCGTGCATATTCCCTGGCCCGGCCCGGATGCCTGGCGCATCCTGCCGCAGCCGATCCGCGATGCGATCTTCAGCAGCTTGCTTGAATCTGATCGGGTCGGTTTCCAAACCGCCAAAGACGCCTTCAACTTCGTGCAGTGCTCCCGCTTCTATTTGGGCGCCCACGCGCATGGCCGCCGCGACGCAGTCGAATACAAAGGCCGCGATGTGGGCGCACTTGCTTACCCGATCTCGATCGATGTCGAGATCCTCAAGCAGCTCGCTGAGTCGCAAGTCACCAAACTCGAGCGTTCGCAGTTGCTCAACGCCGTTGGCGACCGCGCCGTGATCTTGCGCGTCGACCGCATTGAGCCCAGCAAGAATATCCTGCGCGGCTTGCAGGCCTATCGCACCTTCCTGGAAAAATATCCAGAATATCAGGGTAAGGTGCAAATGCTGGCCTTGCTGGTGCCCTCGCGGCTGGAAGTGGACCAATACCAAAATTATTTGAGCGAGGTGATGGCCGAAGCCGGCTTGATCAACGCCAACTACAGCGATTCGATCTGGGAGCCGGTGCGTATCGTGGTGGGCGACAACTACACGCGCGCCATCGCTGCTATGCAAATGTATGATGTGTTGCTGGTCAACCCCATCGCCGATGGCATGAACCTGGTCGCTAAAGAAGGCGTGCTGGTCAATCAGAAGAACGGCGTTTTGCTGCTCTCTGAATACGCTGGTGCCTTTTACGAACTAGGTGAGTATGCGCTGACCGCCTCGCCTTTCGATGTCTTCGGCACCGCCGAAGCCATCCACAAGGCGCTCACCATGCCGGCCGAAGAACGCCGCCAGCGCGCCGAAAAGCTGCGCGCCATCGTCAGCCATAAAGATGTGCGCGAATGGTTCCAGGCTCAGGTGGATGATGCTTTGCGCGCCATCAGCAGCCAGCCCAACAAAGCTTCGACATCCGCCACACCTGTCGCCAAGTAGTCAGCCGCCTCGGCCAGTTCCTCCGGCGCTTCGTCGGACTGCACTCCGATCCCCCAGCTCTCACAAATTTTCTTTGCACGCAGCTCGCGCGCCACTTGCAGCGCGTGCAAGTCGCTGATGTCGTCACCCAAAAAAAACGCGCTGTCCAGCTTGTGCTCTTGGACTAGATCGCGAAACGCGCTGCTTTTGTCCACATGAATGGGCGGGCCCACTTCGAACACCATCTTGCCCGTAAAAAGTTCGAGGCCGTGTTTCTTGGCAATGCTTGAAATTTGCACGGCATGCCCAAGTGCAAAGTCGCTTGGGTACTTAGTTGCGCGGTAATGTACGCTCAACGTAGCTTCCTTGTCCTCCACGTATGCACCTTCTGCCATGAGTGGTTCCAGCTCAGCGCGCGCCGCTTGCAGCGCCTTGCTGTAAGCCGCTGCCTCTGGCAGCACCACCGTCTTGCCGTCCATCCATTGTTCCAGCCCATGGTTGCCTACGTACACAATGCCGGGCAGCCCAACTTTGCTTTGCAGGCTGGCGGCCCTGCGCCCCGAGATCAATGCAACCAACGGCAATTCCTTGGCCAATTCGGCTAGCAGCTCGCGGTTGCGCGGCGTGATCTGCGCCGCCTCAGGCGTTGGCGCGATCGGGCTGAGCGTTCCGTCCAGGTCGCTGAATAGCCCAAAGCGCGGTTGCTTGATCGCTTTTTCGAGCTTGTCTTTGCCCTTTTCCCAATGCATTGCTGCCATCTAGTTTTCTTCCTCTTCCAATTCCCCAAGATAACCTAATTCCATCAGGGCTTGCAGCACTTGTTTGCCCGCGCCGGCCTTCACGCTGATCGCTGCCGGACCCAGCGGCTCGCCCAAATAGCGCGCCGCCCGCGAAGCGCGCAGCGCCTTCAACGCCGCGGCCGAATGCACGCGCAGCACCAGCATGCCGCTGAGCCGCGCCTGGCTGCCATGTTGCTCCCAGCGCTTCAATGCCTGCAGCAGGTTGGGCGGCAGCGCTGCCGCGCTGTGCGCTTTCAGCAAGTTTAGCAATTGCTGGACCTTCAACCCTTGCTTGCGCGCCGTCTCTAAAGAGGGCGCCGTTAATTGGTATTGATACGGTTCAGCCTTTATCAGCAGCCAGCTCGCAAAGCGGGCCACTTGGTATCTCACCGCTCGCGGTGCCAGCCGCGGCACACTGATAATTCCGCGCGAATCCACTTTCAATTTTAAACTTTCAACCTGCAACCCTTTTGGCGCTCGCTTGGCCAGCAAATCCTTTGCCCACGCGCTCCACCGGAAGGCCGCGGGCGGCTTGCCTTCGGCCGGAGCTGCTATATCCACTAAGCCCAGCCAGCGCATTGGCCCGCGCAGCACGAAAGCCAGCAGCGCGCCATCCACTGCGTCCCAATGTTCAAAGCCGCGCAGGTATTCGCCGCCGGCTGCCGGGCGCAGATACCAGGAGTCGTAATCGCCGGCCGGTCGCTGGAAATCCGGCTGCTGCGCCTTTACATCGGCGATCAGCGCCGAAATGCTCCACCATTGACCGGGTGGGGCGCTGCGGGCGAATTCCAGCACCTTAGTGCGAGTGCTTAGTGGATCATTCTCCCAATTGCCTTCCGCCACCAATTCTGGCATCAGGCGCAATTCGTTGAATTGCGCGCTCTGCAGCCACGCCTGCGCAAGCTGCACCAGCGCCAGGCCGCGCCCCGCCTCCAAAAATTGCCGCGTCGCTTTTGGGTTGGGTTGCCCGCTCGCATCTAAAATGCCAGCGGCCCGCAGCCAAGCTTTCAATATCGCCGGTGGAGTTTCCCAATTTTCTGCGGCGGCTAATTGTTCATCATGCAGCCTAAGGCGTAAGCCCGCTAGCAGCGTGCAGGCTTCATCCAATATTTTGTCGCTCGCCGCACTGACAACCGCGCGCTCCTCCGGCCGCGCCGGGCGGCCGAGCGTTCCGCTTCCTGCCATCGCACCTAACGGCAGCACCGCCAGCATTTCATCCGGGATATAAGCAAACTCCAACGGACCCTGCGGGCTGTCGAAAAAAGCGCGCCCGATCAGGCCGCGATACCAGAGCTCTTCCGTGATGGATATCGGCTGGCGCTGCGGCTGCTCCTTGTCGCGCCGCGCTGCCCCCATCTCGCGCAGCTCACCGAACTTGCGCGTTAACTTTGCCCAGGGCAGGCGGCCGCCGGCCGCGGCCAGCTCATCCAATGCTGGCTTGATTTCTTCGTTCAGATTTTCTGGATTAGCTGCTTTCGCGGGCAGCAGCTCGGACAATTGCTCGATCGCCCCGCGCGCGCTGGCTGCCTGCAACGGTATCCCCCAACTCTCGGCCACAATCAGCAGATGGCCTAAATCGTGGCCTTCGAGGCTTTGCGCAAGGCCGGGCATTTTGAATAAAGATTATTTGGATGGCGGCGCTAGGACTTTGAGCGCCTTGGGCAGCACGCTGATCTTGAGCTTATGCACATTGCTGTTGAATCCCGAAAAGGTTTCGCCATCGATATGGATGGTGAAAGATTGGGGCGATTCGATTTCCAGTTTCTTGATCTTACCCATCTTGACTTGCTTGAAA
>JBKJWG010000205.1:0-2725 GCA_046716985.1 Anaerolineales bacterium
CAGCGGGTCGCCGCTGGCGACGCCGTGTTTGAACACGCCGCCAGGTAACGCGGCCAATTGCGCGGGTGTGTATTCGGTAGGCATTAGCGGGAATATACTCCCGTTCTCTAGAGAGGTAGTTGTATAATCTAAAAACAAATGTTCTGATAGCAGAACTCTTATGCCACTCGATTTCCTCGACCTCAAGAAACAGATCCGCGCCATCGCCGCCAAAGCGCCGGAAGAAGCCAGACGCATCGGCGCTTTGCGCGCCAAGGCCGCCGAGCTGCTGGCGGCTAACTCCGAGCGCGGCGCGGAGCTGCGCGCCAAGGTCGAACTGGCTGCGCAGGCCGATAGTTGGCTGCGCAGCGCCAAGCCGACCGGCGAGCCGCTGACCTCCAGCCACCCCCTGCCCAATGCACCCGCGCAGGCGGCGGTCATTGCCGCCGACGGCTCGCAGATCAACGCCAGCCGCCACGAGGCGGTAAATTATTTTCTGGTGAATGTCGGCGCCATCGTCATGCTGACCGGCAGCGGGCAAGCACCTGCCACGCATACGCGCAGCCAATTGCATTTCGCCGAATACAGCTCAAGCGGCACCTATAGCGACGATCAGGTCAGCCTCGTACGCGATAAGAGCGAGCGCGTGCTGCTGGCCGAATTAGTGGCCTCGGCCAAAGTACAGCCCGTCATCACGCTCACCGATGGCACGCTCGAGCTATGGGGTGGGCGCAGCCAAAACCCCGAAGAGCAACTTAATTACATCAAAAGCCTGGAAGAATATATTGCCGCGCTAATTGCGTTGCACAATTCCGGCGCGGCCACCGCCGGTTATGTGGACAAGCCGCGCGCCGACCTGGTCGTGCGCGCCCTCGAAGTGGCCGCCACGCCCCAGGATAAGCTGGGCGAAATCCGCAAAGCGCGCCCGCTGCGCGGCGTCACTGACAACGATCTCTTTAAAAGCGCGCTGGCCCCGGGTGAGCGCTCCGCCATCTTTGCCTTGCAAACTCACCTAGCTGATCGCTATGCCGGTCCACTTGCGCTGCACTTCTTCTATCTAAACGTGGGCAGCGCCAAAGAGCCCTGGCTGGCCCGCGTCGAGATCCCCGCCTGGGTCGCGGAAGATACGGCCGCGCTCAATGCATTGCATGCGGTTCTCATCCAACAATGCGGCGTGCTGGGCGCCTTCAGTTATCCTTACGTCCTGCACCGCGCCCACGAGATCGCTGTGGTCGGTCGTGACGAAAAGGATGAAGTGACGCAGATGCTGCTCGCCGAATTACAAGCCCAAGGCGCGCCCGCCGGACACGCTTCGCACAAGCAAGCTATCAAAGATCTACCTGGCAGAGGAAGATAACATGGCAGAAAAAGAGTATCCCATCGGGCGCCTGCTGCGCTCGGGCATCACTGGCTTCGTCGCCGGCTGCCCCATAGTCGACAAAGAGGTGCCGCGCTTCGGCACACTGGTGCGCGCCCCGCTCGGCCCCAAGGATCAGATCTACGGCATCGTGCACGAGATCAGCATCATTGATGATGGTCTTGTGCGCCAGCTCGTCACTCGCGACCAACAGGTCGACGCCACCGTCATCGCTGACAACCGCACCAATCGCACCGTGCCCATGGAGATCAGCGTGCTAGCCGTCGGCTATCGCCGCGCCGACGCCATCCATCATTCGCTGCCGCCGCGCGCTCCGCTCAGTCTCGACACCATCCATCAATGCAGCGATGCCGAGATCGTCGCTTTCACCAACGCCGGCCGCTTCGGCTACCTGCGCCATCTGCTGCGCAACCCTGACCTGCCTGTGGCCGAGCTAGTCGCCGCCCACATCACCCAAGCCGACGCGGCTAATGCCGCCGCCGGCAACAAAGACTGGCGCCAGCGCGCCTCACAAGAACTCATTGCATTGCTGCGCGACGACTACCAGACATTGATGCAAGTTCTTGGGGCGCTTGGCGACGCAATGCCAGAAGCAGGAATTAAATAATGAGCGACGAACAGAAATTTATTGGCTACGTCGTCGGCGGCAATCTCAAAGATAATCTCACCGTCCGCCTCACTGTTCCTTCCCACGAAGTGCAAGAGGGCGCTTTCGTCGTAATCGAAAGCGGCGAGTGGCTTTTTCACGGTCTCGTCACCGACCTGCAGCTGGGCGACACTGACCCGCGCTTCGCCGACGAACAGATCGGCACGCGCCTGCCTGCCGATCTCGCCAAATTGCTGCATGGCCAAACGCTTTTCACTAATTTGCAAGTGCTGCCCGCCCTCATGATGGAGCGCGGTCCCGAACCCGGTAGCGCGGCCTATAAAGAATGGCTCAAGGCCATCGACGCTGGCTTGCGCGAGCAACCCCGTGCTCTGCCAGTCAAGACCATTCCGCCGCACCAGGCGCAGGTGCGCCTGGCCGCCGAAGGCGACATTGCCGAGATCTTCGGCGATCCTGAAAAGAAAGGACTCTTCGTCATCGGTAGCACGCGCGAGCAGGGCCACCCTGTCGCCATCGATCTGCGCAAATTCGTGCAGCGCTCTTCCGGCATCTTCGGCGCCACCGGCACCGGCAAAAGCTTCCTCACTCGTTTACTCTTGGCCGGCCTCATCCATCACAACGCCGCCTCCGTGATGGTGCTCGACATGCACAACGAATACGGGTTCGACGACGTCGACGAAAACCAAAAGCCGGTCACTGGCCTCAAGACCAAGTTCGGTCCCAAAGTGCAGGTGGTCGGCCTGGGCCGCGGCGCCATGATC
>JBKJWG010000206.1:0-3174 GCA_046716985.1 Anaerolineales bacterium
GACCTGGCCGGTGGTGCCAAAAGGTTCTGCCGTGTAGATCTCGCCTTGCATCACATAGAATTCACGGTCCACCGCCGGCAAGCCGCCCGCCGGTTCGATCAAGATCAAGCCATACATTCCACAGGTGATGTGATGCGGAACGCTGGGAGAGGCGCAGTGATACACGTAGATGCCGGGGTTCAGCGCCTTGAAAGTGAAGACCTTGGTCTCCCCGGGTTGCACCTGCGTGTAGACCGCCCCGCCGCCCGGGCCGTTCACACTATGCAAGTCCACCGAGTGCACAAAGGCGCTTTGGGTCTCGTTGCGCATGGAGACCTCCACCGTGTCACCCACGCGGGCGCGAATGAATGGGCCCGGCACGCTGCCGTTGAAGGTGAAATAGGGGTAAGTTGTGCCATCGGCCAGTTGCCCTTCCACTTCCTGGGCCACCAGTTCAACCTGCACAAGTTCGGGGGCGCGCGACCCAAGCGGCCCTGGCAGATCGCTTGGGTTCTTGATGATGGACTCGCCGGTCGCCACCTCGGTCTCACCCACTTGGATCGTCCCCTCCATGCCCGCGGCGCGGTGGCCCGGGATGCTGCAGTAGTAGCTGAAGCTGCCCTCTTGGTCGGCGACAAACGTGAAAGATTTTTCCTCACCCAGCGCCAGCACGGAGCCCGTAGCGGCCCCGAACTCATCGATGACCAAATCGTGTTCGGTGGCCTGGCCATTCACCAGCGTGATCTGCACGATATCCCCCGGTTGTACAACTAAGGTCGGGTTCGCTACGCCGTCGATTTCCCCGCCAACTCCTACAAAGGTCAGGTCGTGGCCGTCTGTGTTGGTTGACAGGGTGAAGAACACATCGACCGGGCCTGTCGGCGCCTGTGTAGCCGCTCCCTGGCCCATTAGGCCCGCTTGAGCCATCTGGTCTTGCATCACGGCCATAGTGGCCCTGATCGAGTTGCTTTCACTTGCGCTTGAATAGCAAGCGCTCAGCAAGAGGCTGGTCAGGGCAAGAAAAATGAAAAGCAAAATGGGTGAACGTTTCATGGGCGAAACTCCTTTCAAAAGGCGGATTTGGGTTGATTGTATGGGTGTTTCCAGAGCCCCCATAGGGCCGATTATCCTGACAAATCAAGACATATGTCCCCCCTGGGAAAAGCAGACAAAAAGAGGGTCTCATCCTGGAACACCTCTCAAATCACTGGTATTCCCTTTTTCCTTGGCTGTGGGATTTGAAGAAATGATTATTTGCGGGACTAGACGAGCAAAGCCCCTACCTATCTGTCATTCTGAGCGCAGCGAAGAATCCACCATCTAAACTATTCCTGCTAACCTGATCCTCGCCCAGGCGGCAACCCCCTAACGGCATATAATCACCTCATGGCCCGCCGCAAGAAAAAACTCGCCCCCGCCCGCATCCTTGGCATCGAGACCTCCTGCGATGAGACCGCCGCGGCCGTGGTTGAAGACGGCCGCCGCGCCCTCTCCAACGTGGTCGCCTCGCAGGCCGAGCTGCACGCCAAATACGGCGGCGTCTTCCCCGAAGTCGCCTCGCGCCAGCACGTCAAAGTCATCGACACTGTCGTGGCCGAGGCGCTCAGCCAGGCGCACATGCAGCTGGCCGACGTGGATGCCATCGCCGTCACGCGCGGCCCCGGGCTGCCCGGCTCCCTGATCGTCGGCCTCAACATGGCCAAGGGCTTGGCGCTCGGCTCCGGCAAACCGCTGTATGGCATCAACCATCTGGAAGGGCATCTGTATTCGGCGTGGGTGCAGCTAGACGGCGACAAAGAATCTGCCCAACCGAATTTTCCGCTGCTCGCATTGATCGTCTCCGGCGGCCACACCGAACTGGTCTTGATGAAAGATCATCTCACCTACCAGCGCCTGGGCGCCACGCTGGACGACGCCGCCGGCGAAGCCTTCGACAAGGTCGCCCGCCTACTGGGCCTTAGCTACCCGGGCGGCCCGGCCATTCAAAAGGCCGCTGCGTCGGGAAACGCTGACGCTTTCGATTTCCCGCGCGCCTGGCTCGAAGATACCTGGGACTTTTCCTTCAGCGGCCTCAAGACCGCCGTGCTGCACAAGGTGCAGGAATTGAATAAACGCAGCGGCGACCTGCCCATTGCTGACCTCGCCGCCAGCTTCCAGGAAGCTGTTGTGGATGTGCTGGTGGGCAAAACTAAGCTGGCCGCTGAGCAGTTCGCCGCCAAAGAAGTGCTGGTGGCCGGCGGCGTTTCCGCCAACCAGGCTTTACGAGAAAAGCTCAAAGCCGAGATTTCGCTGCCTGTGCACTTGCCGCCCATGGCGCTGTGCACCGACAACGCGGCCATGATCGCCGCCGCCGGCTACTACCGCCACGCCATCATCGGCGAAGCGGATGGGATGGAAATAGATATTGAGCCAGGGTGGAGGTTGAACTAATGTGCTAAAATTTGTTGTTGGTACTAATTTATGGTCGCCAAATATCTTAGTCTTGCAAATTTAGAGGATGGCCTCAAACAAGTTAGGGGATCATCTTTGGATTACGCAATATTTCTGGCGGGGGCATTAGATAGAGATATACAGGATTTAGGGCAAGCAAAGAAGTATCTGGCGGAACTAGTAAGATCGCTTAAGCCAGGTGGGATCTTATTTGTACAGGGTTTACCTGCGTTTTTACCTGAGCTTGGCGTTTATCTGGCAGGTCTGCTAAAGTTTAAATACTGGATTGCTCTGGATTCTATAGTTCAACAACCGACTAATGGGTTGCCATCAGTTCACGCGGGAATTTTGATTTTTTCTAAAGGCGCTAGTTTCAATATCGAGAAGACCAAGTTCCCACATCAAATCTGCCCCGCTTGTGGCAAAACCGTAAAGGACTGGGGTGGTAAGTCCCATTTGATGCATCCTGATGGATACGCAGTATCAGATGTTTGGCGAGACTTGCCAAAAGCAAATAATTACGATGGCCTATCAAGTAAAGCTTTAAAGGTTTGCCTCCAGTTGGCTGGCTCGGAATCTAAGAAAGGGTTAGTGGTTCCTAAGGAAGGCGTTTTGAATAGCGGTTGGGCAATCGAGGAACCAAGGCCGCAATACATCCTCCCAGGGTTTGACGAAAAAAAACCTGCCAGTCTCCCGATTACAGACAAGCAGAAAATAATTTCACAATTTTCGAATATTATTCATCAGGGAGACATTCTTGAAGTA
>JBKJWG010000207.1:0-2718 GCA_046716985.1 Anaerolineales bacterium
AGCCGCGCGATCGACCGCGCGAGGAGCGCCGGGAATTTCGCCGGGACGGCACGCAGCGCCAGGACGGGGAGCGCGGCCGCTTTTCACGCGAGGAGCGGGAGCAGTTGCGCCTGGTCCTGCTGGTCGCGTTCCGCGAGATGAAGCGGCGGCGCTAGTCGGTTCGGGGGATTGTTTTCGGCTGCCGCAGGCGTAGACTTTTCCGCGCGATAAGTCGTAACAACAGCGGGCCGGCCGGGGAGGCGGGCTCCAGTCAGTAGTTTTGGGCCGGCAGGGCCCGTCCTTTCGGTACTCCTGTACCACTCTGCGAAGCAGCAAGCGAGCCGCGCGTGGCGACGTTTCTGTTTTCGTTTTCGCTGCGCCCGACCCGCGTTCGCCAACAACGCACAACGGGAGGGTCAGACAATGTCCGGATTCAGCTTAATGCAGCAGGCCGCGGGAAGCGGGCTGATGGTGTTGATGGGGGTTTGCCTGCTTCTAGGCAGCGGAGGAGAGGCGTCGGCACAACAGAAGCAGAAGTATTTTTTCAAAGCGCCGCCCGGCACCACCAAGTTCACCCAGACGCATTTGATGGATGTCGGCGATGTGCCGGGTCACCAGGTGCGCATTGCCGAATTGCAGTCCAAGTATCCCGGCGAGGCGCCGGTATATGACGGCGTCAAGGTGGTCGAGGCGCGTGCGGTCCTGGTATCGGATTACGTCGACGCCAACGGCAGTTCGTTCACCTACAGCGTGTCCACGCTCGAGAACGGCGACAAGATATTCTCGCGCACCGAGATCCTGGCGCATACGACTGTCGTCGATGGCGCACTGCGCACCAGTTTCACCAGCGTGGCGACTTTGACTGGCGGGACCGGGAGGTTCAGGGGCATCCGCGGCACACTGCGGGGCAGCGGCTTCAGTGATATGAAGACCGGGACCAGCGGGACGCAGACGGAGGGAGAGTACTGGTTCGAGAAATAGTCGTCGTTCCAGCAACGCAAAAAGGGAGGGTCAGAAAATGTCCGGATTCGGCTTGAAACTGCAGGTCGCCGCCGCCAGCTTGGGCGTGGCGCTGATAGCCATTCCGCTGTCGCTCGCTTGGGCGCAGGAAACAGCCTATGAAGTCCGCGGCTGTGGAGTCAACGAGGCGTCGGTGATCGACAAGGCGGGCGACATGACAATCGCGACGTCAGTGACGAGAGGAAACTCGGACTTCTTGCGCCCCGGAATGCCCCCCATCAAGTTCACGTACGAATGCCGGTCCGTTTCGCATTTTTCCAAGGCCGGTGCCGAGTTTGCGAATCGGTGCACGTTTGTAGATCCGGACGGTGACCGGCTGGTTGGCGCATCGCAAGGCACGCCGCAGGGGTGGCAGTGGCGTTACCTAGGGGGCACCGGAAAGTGGGAAGGCATATCTGGTGGCGGGCCCAGCGTTCCGGACGGTGCGTATGCACGCATGTCGCCTTCGGTTGCGGGCAGCTGCTTCAAAGCGACCGGCACCTACACGCTCAAGAAATAGAGTCTGGCCTGTACTTGCTGGCGTGCGGAAAATCGGGCTCTGACCCCGATTCCCTGCGTTTATAGAACCTGAGGAGGATAGGTCATGAATTTAGGAAGCCAGGTGTTCTTGTCGGGTGTATTGATCTGCATGGTTTCGGTGCCGGCCGTGGCGCAGAGTTCGAAGGACTGGGTCGACATCAAGAACCCGAAGGAACTGCGCGTCCTTCACTCGAACAAGACATTGAGAGGCAATACATTCGTCGTGCACTACCGGGCTGACGGCAAGGGACTCCTGATCTTTAGCAACGGCGAACGCGTCCCGCGCACCTGGGAGGTCAAGGGAGATCAAGTCTGCGTGACCGATGCGAAAGCAACGAATTGTTTTCGATTGCAGCGCCACAAGAAGAACCGCAACGACATTGTCGCCCAGAACGTGCAAAACGGCCGGGCGTATCTGCTTACGGTAGAGGACGGCGTCCCGAATTTCTAGGACGGTGCGCGCGTCGCAAAAAAATCGGGTCTGTCCCTATTTTTCCAGCAGGTGCGCGATCGAGTTGGCGTAGTAGCGCAGCAGCGGCATTTCCTCGGCCTGCGCGTAGTAGAGGCCCTCGCGCTCGCCCACCAGCCGCCGCAGCCGAAGCATCCTGAGGCCGACGTTGACGGCGTAGTCGAAGTCCTTGCGCGGCACGTAGACATGCGCGCCACGCGCTTTCAACTGTTCCACCAGTTGGCCGACTTCGCCTTTCAGCTCGAGTTCCGAGATCGCCTTGTCGCCGTGGCGCACGAACACGGTGGCGATCAATGGCACCGGCAGCACCGGCACGATGCGTCCCACCGCGTCCATCAGGTGCTTGCCGAGCGCGGCCATCTCGCGCCTGCGCTCCTCGCCCGAGAGCTTGTGGAAATCGAGATTGCGCTCGCGGCAATAACTGCGCATCGAAACTGGCGCGCCGAAATTTACGCAGGCGTAGCCGAAGCGGTGCCACTCGCTCCTCAGCATCAGCCAGAAGTTGTGCATGGCGAAGCGAAACGTCGTCCCCAACGCCTGCACGCGCCCGCGCCGCTTCGCCTCCGGATCGATCGAGCGCAATAGCGTGCGGTCCTCCAGCACCCGGTCGTAGTTGATGCCCAGCGGAATGAACACCAGATCGCGCTCGCCGTCGATGCGAAAGCCGCGCATCATGTAGTCGATGGCGCCCAGCTTGGGCTCGCGCATGCGCCCGTCGCGCGTCAGGCCGC
>JBKJWG010000208.1:0-3289 GCA_046716985.1 Anaerolineales bacterium
GCCTGTTCCAGCCCCGCGGCGATCAGAAAATTGCGCTCGGCCGGCAGCTTGCGCACGAAGAATTCAAACACCGCCGTCTCTGCCATGCCCTGATCGAAGTAACCTTGCAGCATGGTGAGCTGGTAAAGATCGGTTAACAGCGCGCTCGCTGGCGCGTTCGCTTCGGCAATCATTGGCTGCTATCCAGGTCCGCCGACATCCGGCAGTCCCCAGTCGTCGTTGATAGATTCCGCGGGCGCCGACACTGAGCGGCACGCCAAGCTCGCTTCTCTCGCCGGCTCGTTCTGCGCCCCTTGCGTGCGCACGACGGCAGTGAAGAATCTGAGCGCGGTCCGAAGTTTCTCCGCCTCCGCGCTGGCAATCGCAGCGAGATCCGACAGCGAGACGATGCCCATCAGCTTGCCATTCTGCGCGATCGGCAAGCGCTTGATGCGCCTCTCATGCATCACTGCCGCGGCGGTAGCATGATCCTCGTCAGGGCCGAGCACATGCACCGGCCGCCGCATATGCGTGGAAATTTTGCACTGGTAAGGATCGTGCCCTTGAGCTAAGCAAGCGAGCAGATCGCGGTCGGTGATGATTCCTTTCACCGCGCCAGCCACGGTGACCACCAAGCAACCCACGGTGCTTTCGCGCATGCGCTTGGCCGCCACGCCGATGGTTTCCTCGGGCGCCGCTTGGATGACGTTTTTCACCATGATCTCTTGGAGCTTCATGCGGCGATCCCCTGATTTTGTTCGACAAACGCTCTCAGCAGATCGGTCACTGAGAGGATCCCGACCAGCTTTTGATTATCGACGACCGGTAGCGAGCTGATGCGGTAGGTTTCGAGAATTTTCGCCGCCTCCACCAGTGGCGCATTCGAGGCAATGGTCATCGGATCGGCGGTCATCGCCGCGGTGACGGTCAGATTCTCGGTATAGCGGCGAATCTCGTCCTCGTCGCGAAACAGCGGATAGGCCGGCGCCACTTGGCGCACGTCGCGGTCGGTGACAATGCCGATGAGCTTGCCTTCCTCCAGCACCGGCACCGCCCGAATGTCGCGGCGCCTGAACAGCTCGACAACTTTCTGCAAAGAATCCTGCGGCCCGACGGTCACCGGATCGACAGTCATGCAGTCACGCACCCGTTTTACTCGGTTCATCTTGGCCATAACCCAACCATTGCCTTCCGTATCCAATCCGATGCTCGATTCTCAAATCTCTACTCTCTACTCTCTACTCTTCCGGCTTACTGCTTGCGCTCGTCGCTCGCCGCCATCCACTCCGGATCGATCGCCTGAATCGCTTCCTCTTTACGCTTGGCGTAAAACTCGGCGAAGTCGGGATGATGACGCCCGATGTTTGTCTTCAACGCCTCGATCTCCTTTTGCATCAGGTGAAACCTTTGCTCGATGTCTAATTCTTGCACGGTGCACCGCCGCCGTGTTTTCGCTCCCAAGCAGCGCCATCCGCTGGCTCACTCACGATAGTTCTTTTTTCTTCGCCTCAAACTCGTCCTTCTCGATCTCGCCGTGGGCGAACCTTTCTCTAAGAATTTCCTTGGCCGAATCGCCGCGCCGCTGTTTGGTTTGGCCGATAAACCAACGGATGCCCACCACTCCGGCAAAAATCACGACGCCCCAAAACAAGAGCATCGTCGCCATCATGCCAAAGCCCCAACCCCAGCCCCACATCGGATGCATGCGCCACCCCCAACCGTACGGCGCCTGCGCGGATAGAAATTCAATGAAGGAGTCGCCAAGATTCACAACCGTCGAGAAGATGTCTGCTCTCATAAAACACCTCTGGCCGCTCCATTGGCGGAAAACTATGCCAACGATTATGATAATCGCATACAGCGTGCCACGCCGGTCTAGTCCGCGTGCCGCCTAACACGCGGCGGAATCGCGAGAGTGTCGGCACGATTCGCGCTGCCGGGAATTCTACCGCTGAACAACTGCCAGGTTTGCGAAAAACGCGCTGAGCGGGAATTGGCGATTGAGTTGAGTTGAACTAAAAAATCTTTGAGATGTGTTCCAGCCGTTTCACGGCTTTAAGCCGTCCGGCACGAATGGAACCTCTGGAACCCGTGGAACGATTGAAACCAAGCCGAAGGCTATCCCTCGATCTCCAGTTTCTCGATCTTCCGATAAAGCGTCGACAGACTGAGCCCGAGCAGTTCCGCGGCGCGGATCTTATCGCCGGCGGTTTTTCCTAGGGTCCGTTCGATGTGAGTTTTCTCGTAGATCTCGATTGCTTTGGTCAGATTGTCCTCGGAGGCATATTCGCCGTCGGTCGCCGCGGAGCCGTGGCCCGGCAGATCGGCCGGACCGATCCATTCGCCGTTGCCGAGAATCATCGCCCGCTCGAGCACATTATCGAGCTCACGGATGTTGCCCTTCCAAGGCAGCGACATGAGTATCCGCATGGTCGCGCTATCGACGCCCTTGTAAGCGGTTTTCATCTCCAGATTATGGCGATGAATCAGATGTTCGACCAGCCCCGGCAGATCTTCGAGCCGTTTGCGCAGCGGCGGGATGTCGATTTCAAATACACAGAGACGGTAGTAAAGATCCTCGCGAAAGCGCCCGGCTTCCACTTCCGCTTTGAGTTCACGGTTGGAGGCGGCCAAGATGCGCACGTTGACTTTCACCGGCGTCGTCGAACCGACCGGAAGCACGATTTTCTCCTCTAGCACGCGCAGCAATTTGGGCTGCAAGCTCAGCGGCATCTCGCCGATCTCGTCGAGAAAGATCGTGCCGCCGCGGGCGCGCTGGAACAATCCCTCTTGCGAATTCACGGCGCCGGTAAAAGAGCCTTTAATGTGGCCGAACAACTGGCTCTCCAAAAGATTCTCCGGGATCGCGCTGCAGTTCACTGGCAAAAACACATTGTCCTTGCCCGCGCTGTTTCCGTGAATAGCCCGTGCAACTACTTCCTTGCCGACGCCGCTCTCACCGCTGATTAGAACCGTCGTCGGCGTTGGCGCGACTTTCATGATCATCTTGACGATTTCCTGCATCGCCGGACTTCGCCCCAGCGGGCGGTCCGGCGCGAAATGACCGCTGACTTCGCGCCTGAGCAACTGAAGCCATCTGCCGATGGCTCATGAGATTTTGAATCTTGCGCAGCACCTGCTCGAAGACTAGCGGCTTTAAAATATAGTCTTGAGCGCCCGAACGGATCGCTTCGATGGCGGTTTCCACCGATGCATGGGCGGTCATGAGCACGACCAGTGTTTGCGGCGACAACTCGCTGACATGTTTGAGCACCGCCAGGCCATCCGCTCCCGGCATCATCAGATCGGT
>JBKJWG010000209.1:0-11440 GCA_046716985.1 Anaerolineales bacterium
ACGCTACCCCGGCTGCCCCACAATGCAGTGACGGCATCGACAATGATGGCGACGGCAGCATTGATCTAGGCGACCCCCAGTGCAGAAATGCCAACGACAACGATGAGTTAAATCCCTAAGCCAGCGTTTGAAGCACATAACTCCCAAAATAAAAAACCCGCCTCTTTGGTGGGCTTTTTATTTTATCGATTGAGCCTATTCCAAATAATATGTCATACGCTGCAAATGAATTGAGGGGTCGATATTCTGCACGCGCACGCCAGCGGGCACGTTAAGGTTGACCGGCGCGTAGCTGAGGATGGCGCGCACGCCAGCTTCGACCAGCTGGTCGGCGACGGCCTGCGCTTGCGAAGCGGGCACTGCGATCATAGCCATCTTGATCCCGGCGGCCTGGATCTCGTCTTTGATGGTGCGACTGTCCTTGATGGCGAAGTCGCCCTGTTTGGTGCCGATCAGTTCCGGCTTGTTGTCGAAGATCATCTTGATCTTGAAGCCGCGCTCGCTGAAACCGTTGTAGCCGGCCAGGGCGCGGCCAATGTCACCGGCTCCCACGATGACCACGTCCCAGACCTTATTGACTTTGAGGATCTCGCGCACTTGGTTGGCCAGATACTCGATGTTGTAGCCGGTGCCTTGCTTGCCGAACTCGCCGAACTGCGAGAGGTCTTTGCGGATCTGGGCGGCAGAGATGCCTAGGCGCTCGCCTAGTTCTTGCGAGGAGGTCACCTGGCGGCCTTCCGCAGCCATCTGTTGCAAGGCGCGCAAATAGACGGGCAAGCGGCCAATGACGATATCAGGGATCTGTTTGGGCATAAAGACGGCTTCCTCAGCTAGCCCACTTTAGCATTAATCCTTTACTTGTGCAAACACCCACAATGAGCGCACAAACGGGGTGCAATTACCCAGTTGATATAATCCTCCGCGATTAACTATGGACGCTAATTTCATTGACGAAGTTGAGATCACCGCCGCGTCTGGCAAGGGCGGCGACGGCGTGGTGCATTTCCTCCGCGAAAAGTTCGTGCCGCGCGGCGGCCCGGACGGCGGCGACGGTGGGCGCGGCGGTTCGGTGATCCTTGAGGTGGATGCCTCGATGCGCACGCTGTTCACCTTTCGTCGCAAAAAGAAATTTGCCGCCGATGAGGGCGACAATGGCGCGCGTGCTAACCGCAGCGGCAAGTCGGCTGAGGACCTTGTTTTGAAGGTCCCCGCCGGGACCCTGGTCTACGCAGCAAAAGGTGAACTGCTTGCTGACCTGGTCAAAGCCGGCGACAGTTTCGTAGCGGCCAAGGGCGGGCGTGGCGGGCGTGGCAACCAACACTTTGCCAACTCGCGTAACCAGGCGCCGCGCATCGCTGAGAAGGGAGCTCCGGGTGAAGAAAAACAATTGCGCCTAGAGCTCAAGCTGATCGCCGACATCGGCATTGTGGGAGTGCCCAATGCGGGCAAGTCCACTTTGTTGGCGGCGTTGACGAACGCCAAGCCAAAGATCGCCAACTATTCGTTTACGACGCTGGTGCCCAATTTGGGTGTGGCTGCTCTGGATGAAGAAACCACGCTGGTGCTAGCGGATATTCCAGGACTGATTGAGGGCGCGCATACCGGCAAGGGGTTAGGCCACGATTTTCTGCGCCACATCCAACGCACGCGGGTTTTGATCCACGTGCTGGATGGCATGGCCGAAGATCCTGTCGCGGATTTCGGGCAGATCAACAGCGAGCTGGCCCTGTTCGACCCTAGGCTGGCTGAGAAGCCGCAGATCGTGGCGCTGAACAAGATTGACCTGCCCGACGTGCAAGCACGCTGGCCGCAGATCGAGAAGACGATCAAAAAACAGGGCTACGCCGTGATGGCAATCTCGGCCGCCACAGGCAAGGATGCGCGCAAATTATTAGGCCGCGCCGCGGAAGAGTTGGCCAAACTGCCAGCACAGCCAGCCGGGGAAGAAACACCTATTTATCGAATCGAGACCGACCCGAGCGAGTTCCACGTGGAACGTGAGGGCGGCGGCTGGCGGCTGCGTGGCCCTTCTCTGGAGCGAGCCGCCGCCATGACTTATTGGGAGCACGATCAATCCGTGTTCCGTTTTCAGCGCATCCTGCGCCAGCTCGGCGTGGACGTGGCTATGCGCGAAAAAGGCGTCAAGGATGGAGATACAGTTTATATTGGAGAGTATGAATTGGAATGGAAAGAGTAAAAAATCAACAATCTGTTAATCAATTAATCTGTTAATCGAAAGTATTCGTTCACGATTAAGTTTAGATCTTTGTCTGTTGCATCAGCAAGTAGCCAGAAAAATTTTTCGCTGGTCACAATTCGGCCGGCGCCTTGCTGAGCATATTCCCTCAAGAACGCAAAGAACGCCTCGTCGCCTATTGTGGTGCGCAGTTCATCGAGGAAAAGCACGCCGCGCAAGTAGACCGCGTTCACGTAAGGGCGGAAATCAGTTAGTTGGTAGATAGTACTGTCTACCCAACCTGTGAGCGCCCATTGGTTCACGCGAAATTCCCACCACCAGGTCACATCGTCGGGGTGGGCGTTTTCGTAGAAAAGCAGCTCGCTATAGGTCGCCAGCGCTTCGTCTAGCCATGGCTCGTTGGCCGGATCGTTGCCAACTGAGCCGTACCACCAGTTGTGAGCGGTCTCGTGCGCACTTAATGTGGTTAGCAGGTTGGTGTCCTTGTAGTTGTATTCCCGAAAGTAATTGATATCAAGGAAGAAGAGTCCATCCGATTCCAATCCGTCCGGGAAGTTGCATTCCACAATAGACAAGCTCTTGTACGGATACTCGCCAAATAACTCTGAATAGCTCTCAATGGCTTGCGCTGCAGTGCGCATAGATGCTTCGGCTGCATCGCGGTGTTCTTCAAAGAAATATACATTAACCGGCACGCCGGAGTCCGTGGGCATGCTCTCTAGTTCGTAGTTTCCGCTGGCCGACCAAGAGAAGCGCCGCGCGTTCTCAAGGTGGTAGGCGAACGTGCCATACGAAATTTCTGCAGCCGGCGCAGGCGCGGCGATGCGCGTCAGCGCCGGCGCGTTGAGAATAGTGATCTGCACATCGAAATCGGCACTCTCAAAAGCCAAGTGTTCACCTTGCGTTGCGGGCGGGTTGATTAGCCAACCTTGGCCATCACGATAGGGCGGGATGAACGGATACCAGTCGACTAAATTGATTTGCCGCGCTGACCAACCTAATGTACTGAAAGCTTCCGGTAACGCAAGTGAATAATCCAAGTCCATTGTGACCTGTTCGCCGGGCGGCAATGCGCGGGCGAGAGTCACGACAATTCCCTTTTTCGTCTCGTAATCCCATTCGGTACCGCGGTCGAACTCAAGAGTATTTAGAGTGAACAGCGCGCCCTGGCTATCAGCTTCGACTAAAAGCGGAATTTCATTCAAGGCCTCGGCACTATTGTTGGTATAGATGATTCGCTCCGTTACAGCCAAATAATGCACGGCGTAATCGAGAGTGGCGTTGAGCGAATATATGTTGCGCTGGTAAACGACAGGGCCCTGGTCAGTTGCCTTGACAGTTGCCTGAATTGATTCGGTTAGGGCAGCTTGTGTTGGAGAACTGGGGCTAATGAAACTGCTACTGGGGGTAACCGCTGGTGGGGCCGCGCAGGCCGCTAGCAAAAGCAGAGCTAGCCAGGTAATTCGCTTCATTCGAGGCGCATGGGAGAAAAGCTCTGGCGATGTTGCGCGCAAGAGCCATGCGCCAAAATGGCAGCCAGGTGTTCCGGGGTGGCGTAGCCCTTGTGCGAGGCGAATCCATATTGCGGAAAGCTGGCGTCCAACTCACGTAATTCGGCGTCCCGCGCCGTTTTCGCCAGCACCGAAGCAGCCGAGATGCTCAGGCAGCGCGCATCGCCACTCACTAGTGGCGTCTGGGGCAGGGCCACGATCGTGAGCTTGATCGCATCCAACAGCAAATGTTGCGGCTGGATAATGAGAGCCTCAATCGCCCTGCGCGTTGCGACATAGCTGGCCTGCAAGATATTGATGGCGTCGATTTCCTCCACGCTGGCGCGGCCGATGCTCCAGGCGATGGCTTTTTCCTTGATTCGCGGTGCCCACTCCTCTCGCTCTTCGACGGTCATTTGCTTGGAATCGCGCACGCCTTTGAGTTCCTTGCGGATGCCATTGGGCAAGATCACTGCGGCGGCGTAAACCGGCCCGGCCAGCGCTCCGCGGCCGGCTTCGTCGGCGCCAGCGATATACACCACGCCCTGCGCCCACAGCTTGCGCTCGTAGCGCAAGCTCGGCCATTTGGGCACACGCTTGATCTTGACGCGCTTATCCATATATTCCCTGGGCGGCGTTGCGGCGGATGCGCAGGATATCCAAAAACATTCGCAGCGTATCGGGGATCGGGTGCACGTGACTTTGCTCTCTGTAATACCAAGGAATGGGCAATTCGACGATCGAGTAGCCACGCCGCTTGGCGATATAGAGAACCTCGATGTCGAAGCCCCAGCTGGTGAGCGTTTGCTTGCTGAAAAGATCTTCAGCCACCGCGGCTTTGAAACATTTAAAGCCGCATTGCGTATCTTGCAGGCCTGGCAAAGCCAGCGTGCGGATCATCAGGTTGATCACGCGCCCACCCCAGTGGCGATAAGGCGGCTCGTTGTAGCGCACCGCCCCAGGCGCCTCGCGCGAGGCGATGATGATATCGGTGCCCTCGAGCATAAAAGGGACGAAGCGTTCGATCTGCTCCACGGGCATGGATAGATCCGCGTCCAGCATCATGCGAAACTCGCCATGGGCAGCCAACATGCCGGTGCGCACGGCCAGACCCTTGCCGCGTTGGTCGGTGTGATGCACCCGGAAGGATTTTTTCTTGGCCGCAAATTCGGTGGCGACTTGAGATGTGCGATCCTGGCTGCCGTTTTCGATGACCAACACTTCGCTGGAATAATTTTGCGCAGCGAGGAAATCAGCGATCTGCTTCAAAGTGTCTGGCAGACGCTTTTCCTCATTGAAGGCGGGGATGATCAGTGAAAGGAAAGGGGTGGAGCGCACGTTGGGATTATACGGCTGCGAATTCCCGAACGCCTGAGCAACTGTATACTCAGTACACAGTTGCCAATACATGAGAGCTTTAGTGCAGCGCGTCAGTTCGGGTTCGGTGAGTGTTGATGGCGAGGAGATCGCTCGGATCGGGCGCGGGGTTATCGTGCTACTGGGCATTGGTCATGGCGACAGTGAAAGCCAAGTTGAATATTTGACCGAGAAGACCGCCAATCTACGTATCTTTGAGGACGAAGCCGGCAAGATGAATTTGTCGCTGCTAGATATGGCGGGCGAAGCTATCGTGGTGTCTCAATTTACTTTGTATGCAGACATAGACAAAGGGCGGCGGCCTGCGTTTACAAAGGCTGCTTTGCCCGAAGTGGCCGAACCGCTAGTGACGCGCTTCGCCGAGCTGTTGGCAGCGAAAGGCGTGCCTACACAAACCGGGCGCTTCGACGCCCATATGCAGGTTGAAATTAATAATGATGGTCCGGTAACGATCTGGTTGGAAAAATAGTAATCAGTAGAAGGTAGTCAGTAATCAGTTATTTCCAGAGCGCTATATCCATTTGAACAGCGATGGCACCCGCGGCCAGCAGGGCTTCACCATCTGCCTTGGTTTGCACGCCCCCCGAGGCGATGACCGGAATATCATTCGTGACAAGCTGGCGCATTGTGGCCAGAGTCTGCGGAAATAGTGCCGGGCCATATAGCCGCCCGCTTACCAACTTGCCATCTGGGCCCGGGAGCGAGCCGCGCGGCGGCCCCAAACAGATCGCGCTAGCGCCGGCTTCAATCAGGGCAGGGCTTAATTCAAGAGTTCGGTCCAAAGGAACTTGCACGATCAAGGGCAGTTCGCCAGCGGCGATATGCACTAGATCCATCGCTTGGCTGAGACTAATCTCTATATCGAGACCCAATTCGATGGCCAATATGTTTTCCAATTCTTCGAGGCGCGGCATGGCTGTGCGCAATTGCTTCGACTCTGCAGATAGGAGATGCACGATGATGGGCAGGGGTGAACGCGCCCAAGCCGCGGCATAGCTTTTGAGCGCAGCGCGCAGGCCAAAGTTGGGATGTCCAGTATGGATCAACACGCCACCTGGAAACTTAAGCAGCCGCGGCGGGTGGGCAGCTTTGCGCAGCCGCAAACTGATGGGATTGGTGACGAAGGCCCCGAAATCTTGCAGCGGAACGTCGCCGCGCGGATTGGGTGCAAAGCCCAGGCTGCCGGCCGCGTTCATCCATGGAGTGCGCAGATCGAGGCCGGGATGTTCGCCGTTAGTACTCATGGGCGGGATTATATGCGCCCAGCCTTCGGGATATAATGCCCCCATGAGTCCGACTAGAAAAAACAAAAAAGACGAGACACTTAATTTTCGCATCAAGCGCACCCATTTTTACGCGTTGCTGGTGCCGATCGCGTTCCTGCTGGGGCTAGGAGCCGGATATTTGAATTGGGGCCGTGGCTCAGCAGGCGGAGCAAACACTGCACAGACCGCGCCCTTGCCCACCGACGCCTCAGGCCAAAGCAGCGCAGGTGACATTGCTGCTCAAATGGCAGAGCTGCCCCGTTACGAAATACCCATTGATGAAGATGACCCTGTATTGGGGGCGGAAGACGCACCTATCACCATCGTTGAGTTTGCCGATTTCCAATGCCCATTTTGTTTGCGCCATGCCCAGGAGACCTACCCGCGTTTACTCGAAGACTACGGCGACAAAATTCGCTTTGTGTACAAAGATTTCCCGCTGAGCAGCATTCACGCCGATGCTTTTTCGGCGGCGCTTTCCGCTCAGTGTGCCCAGGAGCAGGGCAAGTTCTGGGAATATCACGACTTGCTTTTCACCGGCAGTCTTGGCTTGGGCCAGGAAGCTTACGACAGCTACGCTACTCAATTAGGCCTCGATGTCACTGCGTTCGATCAATGCATCAATGAAGAGCGCTATGCCGAACAGGTGCAGAGCGACTACGATTTTGGCGTACAGTTGGGCGTCAGTTCCACACCTACGTTTTTCATCAACGGCATTGCGGTAGTGGGCGCACAGCCCTACAGCTTGTTTGCCCAGATCATTGACTTCGAATTAGAAGCTAAGTAAAACTAATTACTTAGCGGTTCTTTGAAGTTATAGATCCCGTTCTTTACCCCCCAACGCCGCCCACACCTTGGGCAATCGATCACATCGTTTTTCGCTTCCGGTAAGGCCGCGGCGCAACTCGGGCACTTGAAAAAAGTGCCCGCTTTTGCAAGCGGCGTGTCGCCGGTAGCTTTGGCGCGCACAAACATGCTGGGTGTGTATTGCCAAACGGCACCGACGGGTTGGAAGAATGCATCCAGGCTGACTAGCAAACCGAGCGGCAGGTTGCGCTTCAGCCAGCCCATGCGGAAATGGGAAACCGCCAGTTGGCGTTCAATTGCAAAATCGGCAGCATGCAACCAGGCGCGCATGGCTGCCGGGTGAAAATCGAAATTGAGCGGGACAAACTCGACCGGCTTGCGAGCAAACGGATCCCAATCCTGCCGCCCCAGCCAATAACGCACGATCGCTTTGAGATTGCGCTTATTGGCGTATTCTAGAATAAAGCGGCCGCCCGGCTGCAACACCTGGCGCACTTGCGCCAACGCCTTGGGCGCGTCGGCCATGTGGTGGATGACGCGGATCATGGTGGCGGCATCGAAGAGTCCGTCGACAAAAGGCAAGCTGTAGACATCTGCGACCACGTAGATGTAGCGGTCGCTGGTGCCTAAATGCTGCTGAGCTTGCTCCAATTGTGTGCTGGAATAATCCATGAGCACAATGCGCTCGTAGCCTTGATAGCGCGGCGTGTTGCGGCCCGCGCCAGCGCCCACTTCAAGCAATAATTTTCCGCTCTTTGGCAGCAGCCGCTGAATAGCAATAGCTTCGACTTGGTCTTCGTATTGGCGCTCCCCCTTGCCCCAAAAACGTTCCTGATAATCCGACCCTTCGTAATCGCAAACGGGCGGTTGGTCGGTCTTCACCTCAGGCTGCATTCGGCCGGACTTTGATCTCGGTTTTCATTTTGGGATCACCGTTGTAGCCGCGGCCGACGCCTTGGTAAGTAAAGCCCAGCTTCTTCATCTGTTGCGGCTGGTAAATATTGCGGCCATCCAGAATGATGGGCTGGGTCATGCTGTCGCGGATGCGTTCCAGATCCAGGTTCTTAAACTCGTTCCAATCAGTGACGACGAGCAAGGCATCTGCCCCGGTGGCCAATTCGTAAGCGTCCTTGGCCATTTGCACTTTTGGCAGCAAACCTTTTGCAACGTCCATAGAGACGGGATCGTAAGCGCGCACCGTGGCTCCCGCTTTCAGCAACGCTTCGGCAATATCAACTGAAGGCGCGTCGCGCATGTCATCGGTGTTGGCTTTGAAAGCCAACCCGAGCAGGCCGACCGTGCGACCTTTCAAGCTGCCCAGCACTTGCTGCAAGCGATCGACGATCATCAGGCGGCGGTCGCCGTTAACTTCCATAACGGAGTTGAGAATGCGCGCTTCGTGGCCCATTTCTTCGGCCATGAAGGCCAGCGCTTTCACGTCTTTGGGGAAGCAGGAGCCGCCGTAGCCGAGGCCGGCTTCGAGGAAATGCTTGCCGATGCGCGGGTCGAAACCCATGCCGGCGGCAACTTCTTTCACGTCCGCGCCGAGCGATTCACAAATATCTGCGATCTCGTTTATGAACGAGATCTTGGTGGCCAGGAAAGCATTCGAAGCGTACTTGATCATTTCGGCGGTGCGCAGGTCGGTGATGACGATAGGCGAGCGCAACGGCAGGTGCAGCTGGGCCACTTTATCGGCGGCTTCGCGGCTGAGCGAACCGAGCACCGTGCGATGCGGGCTCATGAAGTCGGCGATGGCTGCGCCTTCGCGAAGGAACTCGGGGCAAGAGACGACCCAGAAATCGATTGGCTTGGGCTGGGCATCGCGGATGATCTCGGAGACAAAATCACCGGTGCCGACCGGCACAGTGGATTTGTTGATGACGACCAGCGGCGCATTCATGTTCTCGGCGATGGAGCGGGCGGCCGATTCCACATATTTGAGATCGGCCTCGCCATCCACGCCCGAGGGAGTACCTACGCAAATGAAAACGAACTCGCTCTCTTTGAGCGCGTCTTTGTATGCAGTAGTGAAAGTTAAGCGACCAGCCTCCACGTTGCGCTTGACCAACTCTTCGAGCCCGGGCTCATAAAAAGGCATCTCGCCGCGCTTGAGCCCGGCGACGCGCTTTTCGTCCACATCCAGGGCGGTGACTTGGTTGCCCAGGTCGCTGAAGCAGGCGGCGGTTACCAGGCCGACGTAACCAACGCCGACCACGCTAATTTTTCGCATTCAATTCCTCCGAATTGATAAATAATATCACTTCGACTTGGAGAGCGCAGCGCAACCCTTGCTCAGCTTACATCTGTACAGATTTGCGCGTAATTAACCCTTCGCTGCGCTCAGGGTGACACGAAAATAGACAGATGGCGATGCTTTTGTTGAGATTGAAGATATTGTCAAGGCATCGCGTTAGAATAGCCTGATGCAGCGGCAAATGCGCTTTTTTGCACCTCTGTTGGCGGCTATGCTTGCGGTAGCCTGCGCTGCGGGTCCTGCGGATAACCCCACAGCCACGGCAACACTCGACCCAACTGCAACCGCCAGCCAACTTGCGGGGGTCACGGCTACTAAGCAAGCGGCCGCAACAGAGATCCCCATCAGTTCGGTCTGTTCCCCGCTGGAGGGAAACGACCTGAGTATTTTGAGCCATATCATTGGGGGTAACCCCTTTATTTCACCGCCCAGCCCGAGCCAATGGGATGCTGGGCATCATGGCGTCGATTTTGCTTACTATCACGGCGGCTCTACCGGTGGAAATATCGATGGCACGCCGATCCAATCGGCGTTGGATGGCAATGTAGCTGGAGAGGGCTATGCAGAAATTTACGGCAATTATCTGATCATCGAAACACCGTTTGCGCGCCTGGAGGCAGATCTAGCCGCTCTTTATCTGATGCAGGATGGCCAGTCGCTATATTTGCTCTACGCCCACATGCGCGAAATGCCCCCTTTTGTCTTGTCCGAACCGATCGATTGCGGGCAAGTCGTCGGCCTTGTCGGTATGAGCGGTGGCTCTGAGCACATAGTCCAGGCGCATCTGCATTTTGAGACGCGCGTTGGGCCCTCCGCAATCCGTCTTGACCCTATGAATTACTACACGACGAGCGCCAGCGAGGAAGAAAATAAGGAATACGAGTTCTGGCGAAACAACGATACGTTTAAAATTTACGATCCAATGATCTTGTTTAATTACGCAGTCCAAAACCAATAAGGATAGTATGGCCGAATCTCGAACAGTGCGCGCCCCGCGCGGCAACCAGCTGACCTGCAAGAACTGGCAGATCGAAGCCGCCTATCGCATGATCCAAAATAATCTGGACCCTGAGGTTGCGGAGCGCCCGCAAGACCTGGTGGTGTATGGCGGGCGTGGCCAGGCAGCGCGCAACTGGGAATCTTTCGAGGCCATCCTCGAATCGCTGCGCAACCTTGAGCCGGATGAAACTTTGCTGGTGCAATCGGGCAAACCCGTAGTCATCTTCCGCACGCATAGCGATGCGCCGCGGGTGCTGATCGCCAATTCCAACCTGGTGCCACATTGGGCGACGCAAGAGCACTTCGATGAGTTGGCTGCCAAAGACTTGATCATGTATGGGCAGATGACGGCCGGCTCGTGGATCTACATCGGCACGCAAGGTATTTTGCAAGGGACATATGAAACGCTGGGGGCGCTGGCGCGCCAACGCGGTTGGGGCTCGCTGAAGGGCAAGTTCGTTTTGACGGCAGGGCTGGGCGGTATGGGTGGAGCGCAGCCATTGGCAATCACGATGAATGAAGGCGTGGGCCTGATCGTGGAGATCGACCCAGCGCGGGCCAAGCGCCGCCTCGAGATCGGTTACGTGGACGCGGTGGTCGATACGCTCGAAGAAGCCATGACCATGGTGGAAGAATATGTCGACAAAAAGCAATCGCGCTCGATCGGGCTGATCGGTAATGCGGCCGAGATTTATCCAGAACTATTGTTGCGCGGTGTGATCCCCGACGTGGTTACCGACCAAACGCCGGCGCACGATTTGCTGGCCTACATTCCGGCGAAAATGAGTTTGCAGGCGGCTGACGAGTTGCGAACGAAAGACCCGAAAGCGTATGAACAGCGTTCGTTAGATGCGATGGCGCGGCAGGTGGAAGCCATGCTGGGCTTCCAGAAAAAGGGCAGCGAAGTTTTCGACTATGGCAACAACTTGCGCCAGCGCGCGTTGGAACATGGTGTCAAGAATGCGTTTGATTTCCCTGGCTTTGTGCCAGCTTATTTTCGTCCCTTATTTTCTGAAGGCAAAGGCCCGTTCCGCTGGGTGGCGCTCTC
>JBKJWG010000210.1:0-3268 GCA_046716985.1 Anaerolineales bacterium
CATCAGCTACGAACGCATCGTGCGCCAGGAACCGCGCCTCATGGTGATCCACGTGGTCACCATCGATCTGAAGGCCGGCGGCATCAAGAGCCTGGTCACCCCCGGGGACCCGGATGCCGATCGCCCAGTCGAAGCGGAGACTACATCGGATTTCCTCAAGGGCCACAATTTGCAATTGGCGATCAATGGCGATGGCTTCACGCCATGGTACGACGCCGGCCCGCTCGGTTACAGCCCCAAAGACGGCGAAGGCGTCACGCCGCTGGGCTTCGCTGCTTCGCGCGGTGTGGTCTATTCGCAAGATACCGACGAGCAACCTACCCTTTATTTGTATCCAACTAATAAAGCCAGCCTCAATGTCCTGAACGGCAAGATCTATAACGCCATTTCCGGCTTCGAACTGCTGGTGTGGAATGGCGACGCGGTGCAAGGTTTAGATAGCAGCGACGTTGACCCGCGCACTGCGGTCGGCCTAAACCGCGCTGGCAACAAGCTCATCGTCATCGTTGTAGACGGGCGTCAATCGGGCTACAGCGAGGGCATCACCCGCGCCGAAATGGCTGAATTGCTCCTCGAGCAAAAAGCCTATTCGGGCATGAACATGGATGGCGGCGGCTCTTCGACCCTGGTGATCGAAGGGGAGGATGGCGAGCCTGAAGTGCTCAACTCGCCCATCCACAACGGAGCCGTGGGCCGCGAACGGCCGGTAGGCAATCACCTCGGCTTCAGTACGCGCGGCGGCGAATAACAGCACGCGAAATGACTCCCGAATTCTCACGCACCCAATGGCGCTTGCTGCGCCATGCGCCTGCCAGCGGCACGCGCAACATGGCCGTCGATGAAGCCATCCTCGAAATGGCGCGCAAAGGCGCTGCCCAGCCGACCCTGCGCTTGTATGACTGGCAGCCCGCCTGCCTTTCGTTGGGTGTTGCCCAACCGATTGAAGACGTCGATTTTGACGGGCTGCGCGCCCACGGCTGGGACGTGGTGCGCCGCCCCACCGGTGGACGCGCCATCCTGCACACCGACGAGCTCACCTATTCGGTTGTCGGACCTAGCGAGGAGCCGCGTTTGGCCGGTGGCGTGCTGGAAAGCTACAAGCGCATTTCGGGTGCCCTGCTGAACTCGCTCAAATTTCTAGGCTTGCCAGTCAGCCACCAGTCCTCCCCGGCGTTTAACGGCTCAGACGCAAACCCGGTTTGCTTCGAAGTCCCCTCCGACTACGAGATCAAGCTGGGCGGGAAGAAACTGATCGGCAGCGCCCAGGCCCGCCGCAAAGGCGGCGTGCTGCAGCACGGCAGCCTGCCGCTGCACGGCGACATCGCCCGCATCACGCAGGCGCTGCGCTACACGAACGAAGCCGAAGGCAATGCAGCTGCCGAGCGCGTGCGCACACGCGCCGCCACGGTCGAAGAAGGTTTGCACCGCCGCGTGGAGTGGAATGAAGCTGCGGACGCGTTCGTGCAGGGCTTCGCCGAAACGTTGAATATTGAATTTGTTGAAGGGGAGTTAAGCGCTGAAGAAGAGCAGAGTGCCGAACGCTGGGCCGCCGAACGTTACTCTCAGTCCGAATGGACTGAGCGGGTTTAACTCTTTGCTGTCATTCTGAGCACTTCGCTTCGCTCAGTGTTAACTCCGCGAAGAATCCATCCTGAAGACTATTATCAAGATGAGTAAGAACGCAGAACAATTTTATGGGTGGATTCTTCGCGGCGACAAAACGGCCTGAGGCCGTTTTGTCTTGCTCAGAATGACAACTACTCAAAAATAACGTCGGGGAAACCCAACTGCAAGAAAAAGCGATACAAGAAATTCTCGGCGTTGGTTTGCGCCTGCGCCAAAATGCCATCTTCCAAGGCGGCCGCCTCTATCTCGGCTTCGGCGGCGCGGCGCGCTTCAGTTTCCAGTCCCTGATTGCCGCGGGCGAGAAAACCTAGCTGGCGGTCATAAATATAGGATTGATCGTTGTCGAGGCTGGCAACGAATATTTCCGCGGCCGGCATATGCACGTACAGTATATTGTTTTCAACTCGCAAATCTTCGGGCTGCAGCTTTTCGAGATCCACGCCGGCGATCACCGTGCCGTGCGCCACAAACAGGATCTTGTCGCCAACGAGGAAGCTGAAGGGGCCCTGCCCGCTTTCGGCTTTGATCACTTTCTCCACAGAATACTGAATCGTCTCCAGGCGGGCCAAGCTGCGCACCTCGTGGATGATCGTGATTGGATCCGGAACGATGGTGGGCGTGGGATGCAGCGCGTTGGCCACTTCGGTGCTGATCGAATCCGCCACTTGCCGCACGGGGTTCAGACCGGCTTCGGCGGTGTCGTGGATCACATCCAGCACGCGATAAGCGCCAAAACCAACGATGGCCAGCACGATCACGGAAACGATCACCGGCAGCCAGGGGCGAAGTTTTTCCATACGAGAGATTATACTTTGCGGGCACTCCCGATTGCCATGAAAGTTGCCTTGCTGCTGATGCACCTGCAATTACCCGGCAGCGATTCGCTCAAGGCTAAACGCCGCCGCCTCAAGCCTTTGCTAGCTCGCCTGCAAAAGGAGTTCAATGTTTCCGCGGCCGAGGTGGATTATCAGGACCTGTGGCGCGATGCACTGATCGCCTGCGCGCTGGTGAGCAACGAGAACGGCCACGCTGAGCGTTCGCTGCAAAAAGTTGCTGAGTGGCTGGATAAGCATTGGCCCGACGTTACCCTTGTGGACGAACAGATCGAGATCTTGCAATGATTTCCAAACTTGCTTATCCTCGAAATACAGCTGCAAATTGACAGGTTCCCCTAATTCTGCTACATTGTTTTTACAGTATCGAACGCCCAAAAACAGGGAGGTCAGGCATGGCCAGCACAACAAAAAACCCCACTTTTAACTTACTTTCGTCTTTGTTCATAATCCTATTCCTAGTGATCTTAATAGTCAGTGGATACGGCTTAAAATGGTTACCCGCTGGTTCGATAGATGACGCTCCGGTCGTTATACCAATCCTGATAATCGCCGGTGCAATTGTTCTGTTGCTGGTCCTCGCGTTTATTTCAATAGTCTTTTCAGCGCTAAATCTTTCCGACCGTAAGGAAGCTTTGGGCCTGCCCGAGGGCAGCGTGCGAGCCTTGATTGCGTTGTTGCTCATCATGATTTTTTCAGTCATAGCAATAAATATGTACTTGTCGATCCTCAACCCGTTAGAGGGCCCTCTTACCGCATCGTATAAAGGGGTTAGCGAAAGTTTCCTGAATTCACTGCCCAAAGAGGAG
>JBKJWG010000211.1:0-2698 GCA_046716985.1 Anaerolineales bacterium
TGGGGGGATATCTTCTTGCGGGCGGAATGGCAAACAGATAACCCCAGTCGCTCAGCCATCATGGGGGATGCAAAAAAACGCAAGGTCCTGGTTGGGGATATTGTCGAAGACCTGAGCGAAGAGATCCTGACCGGATCCCTGCTCTATCAAATGATTCAAGGCAAGACTAAAGGGCTGGATGGTTCTCCCGCCCAGATCATCGTGGATTGCATCAACACTTCCACTGCGGTCGCTTACCAAAATATTTACGCGTGGGCGGCTAAGCTGCGCGGCTTGATCGCTGCCGAGCCTAAAAGCAAGGGCATCGGGGAAGATAATGGCGGCACTAACTGGCCTGAAGAGGTGGAACAGTTGTTGGCAGCGTTATATATTCCCCAATTGGTGCGCCATATCCAGATCCTGCACGAAGCCATGCTGAGCGCCAAAACACAGGCCTATGTCAAAGTGGGCACCAGCGGCACCGGCGGCATGGGGCTTAACATTCCTTATACGCACGGCGAAGAGAAACCATCGCGGGTGCTGATGTCGAAGGCCGCGCTGGCCGGCGCGCAAACATTGCTGACCTTCCTGATGGCGCGCACGCCCGGCGGGCCGACCGTAGTGAAGGAAGTTAAGCCGACCGCGTTGATCGCCTGGAAGGAAATCGGCTACGGTCCCATCCGCCGCGGCGGCGAGGAATTTACGCTTTACGATTGCCCGCTCGACCAGGCTATTTCTGTGAATGAAGCTAACTTGAAACCACAAGGGGATTTCGGCAAGCCGACCGGCAAAGCCCTCGAAGCTGTGTACATCAACACCGGCGAGAACGGCTTGTTCGCCGCCGGCGATTTCGCCGCCATCACCGCCTTCGGCCAGATGGAATTCGTGACGCCAGAAGAGATCGCTCACAACGTAGTGCGCGAGATCATGGGCGGCAACACCGGCCGCGACATCATCGCCGCGCTGGATGGCGCCGTGATGGGCCCCAGTTTCCGCGCCGGCACGCTGCGCGACGCGGCGCTCAAGCGCCTCAAGCAGCTCGGCGAGCAGCATGGCGAATCGGTGGCATTCGAGATCCTCGGACCACCGCGCATGTCCAAGCTGCTTTACGAATCCTTTTTGCTGAAGAAAGTCTATGGAAAGATCAGCGTCGCGCTCAAAGACAAACCGGAGCAAATGTCGGCCAAGCTGGAGGAGTTGATCAGCAAGGACGCAGCGCTGCGCCAGCAGATCATTTCGATCGGCTTGCCGATCTTGCTGTCGGATGGCAAGCGCATCCTGCGCGGGCCGCTGGTCAAATCCGAGAACGCGCACAGCGGCTGGGTCGACTTGACTGTGGCGAACATGGCGCAGTGGAAGCAGCGCCTCGAAAGCATCCTGGCCATGCTCACCCAGCAAGTCGATGGCGACAGCTCTTCGCATTACGACCGCGTCTACCCCTCGCTGCGCGAGTGGGTCAAGGATGACAGCTTCGAGATCGGTGAGATGACGGCCTGGGTGGCGATCAACGAAGATGAAGGCCGCCGCGGCAAGCAGTGAAGTGCATTCTGCGGGCAAATAAAAATGCATTATTTACATAAAATTGAGGGTTTTGAGCAAGAGCTTGAAAACCTTTCGAAGCATTATGGAATACAAGAATTTATGTATGACGGTCTTATGGAAGCATCAGATGCGCCCATAACCAAGCACTTTCGTTTATCAAATAATGCAAAGGCATATGGAATATACATCATTAGGCAGGCTAAAACAAAAGAGGTTCTTTATATTGGTAAAGCAGGAACGTTAAAAGCAAATGGGGAATTTAAGAATCAGGGGATTTCGATGAGACTAAAAGCATTGAGAGGAGACCAGCGAGCAAAGGATTGGCTTTTCGACATTTACACCGAACGTGGGGCTTTACTCTTTCAATATATTATCTTGGATAATAAACTGGCCCCTGGGCTAGCAGAAGCTTTTCTTCTTCAAGCTTTTTTCAATCAATATGGAAGGCTCCCGCACAAAAATAACTCTCTGTAATTTGGGAGAACAAAACTTTTATGACATTACATACAGCAGTTTTCGGCGGCGGGTGCTTTTGGTGCACCGAAGCCACATTCCAAAATCTCAAAGGGGTGACCGAGGTCGTGCCGGGCTATGCGGGTGGCGCGTCGACGAAGGCGCCGACCTACGAGCAGGTGTGCAGCGGCACCACCGGCCACGCCGAAGTGGTGCGCGTCACCTATGACCCTGCGGTCATTTCATACAAAGATCTGCTAAAAGTGTTTTTCGCCACGCACGACCCGACCACGCGCAATCGCCAGGGCAACGATATCGGCTCGCAATACAGATCGGCCATCTTTTTCGCCGACGAGCAGCAGAAAAAAGAAGCAAACGAATTTATCGCTGAGCTCAATCCGGACCTGGGCGGCAAAATTGTTACCGAAGTTTCGCCGTTGCAAGCTTTCTTCGAGGCCGAGGGCTATCACCACAATTATTTCAAGAACAATCCTTCCGCGGGTTACTGTCAATTTATCATTTCGCCCAAAATGAGCAAACTGCGCAAGGAATTTGCAGAAATGCTGGTGAAGTAATTTTATTCCGGCTTAGCTGATCAGAAAATAAACGCCGCAGGGGCGGGTCTTAGACCCCCCCCTACAAGGGAAATTTGGAAATCCTGTGGGCCGGAAAAAATATAAAATAAAAAGGCCGGGCAATGGGCGCCATTTTTACTACCTCAACA
>JBKJWG010000212.1:0-11639 GCA_046716985.1 Anaerolineales bacterium
ATCCTTCGCTGCGCTCAGGATGACAAAATCAAAAAGAGCCTCGCATAATGCGAGGCTCTTTTTGATTTAGCTCTTTAGGATCTTCTCCTTTTCCAGAAACTCGTCCATGGCGGCGAACAATTCCTCCATATCGGATAAACCCAGCTCGCCCATGTGGCCGATGCGGAAGGTGATATTTTTCAACGGTCCGTAGCCATTGGCGATGCGCATGCCGCGCTCGCCCAAAAAGGCATTCAGCTTGCCGACGTCGATGCCAAGCTTGTTCTCGATGGTGGTGACGGTCTTGGAGCGATAACCTTCCGGCGCGTAGAGCTCCAGCCCACGGGCGATGGCCCATTTGTGGGTCATATCAGCCATGGCGGCGTGGCGGGCGAAGCGCGCCTCGAGACCTTCCTTCAGGATGCGCTGCAGCTGCGCATCCAGTGCGTAGACTAAGCCGATGGCAGGCGTGGCGGGCGTGCTGTCTTTGAGGCGATGTTTTTCCAAACGGACTAAATCGAAATACCAGCCGCGGTTGGGTACCTTCTCCGCTTTGGCCATGGCGCGGTCGTTTACCGCCGCCAGCGAAATGCCGGGCGGCAGCGCCAAAGCTTTTTGCGAAGAGGTCATGACCATGTCCAGACCCCAGGCGTCCATCTCAATTCTGTCGCCTGCCAGCGAGGAGACTGCGTCCACGCAGATCAACGTGTCGGGCGCCTCTTGTTGCACCACCGCAGCAATTTCTTTGATCGGGTTGACTAATCCCGTGGAAGTTTCGTTGTGCACGATCAAGATAGCTTCGTAGGATCTTTTCTTGAGTGCGGTGCGCACGAGCTCCGCAGTGATGGGCTGCTTCCATTCGGTCTCAAGAACGTCGGTTTCTTTGCCGTTGGTCTCGGCCACCTGCTGCCAGCGGGCCGCGAAGGCGCCGTTGACGCAGCAGAGCAGGCTCTTATCGACGAAGTTGCGCACAGCAGCTTCGTGGAAGCCGGTGCCTGAGGAGGCGCTGATAAAGACTCGATATTTGGTCAGGAATATTTTTTGGGCGTTCTCGGCACTGCGGCGGAAGATCTCTTCGAATTGGGCGCTGCGATGCGGCAGCATGTCGCGGGTTTGCTGCGCGGCGATCTCAGGATTTACATCGACAGGACCGGGAATGAAGAGATGACCCATTTAGCTCCAATGCAGCAGCGAGTAGACAGATGTCAGTAGTCAGAAGACTGTAAGAATTGTACACGGCGAAAGTGCCGTCATTGCGAGCGAAGCGAAACAATCTACCGGCCAGAAAAACGGTCAACAGGGAAGAAGAAAACTATTACGAACAAAGTGTGTCTATCGACACGCAGTGATCAGGCCGCCGAAAACATCGCACCAGAGGTAGTTGGCGTCGACGTACCAAAAGAAAGCAATGCCCGCGCATAAGCCCAACAGAATAATGGCGCCGCAACCGAGCATCCAGGTGCGGCTGAAGATGGGCAGGCGCAAACCTTTGCGGCGCGGGCGCAGCCGCGAGGGCGGCACAGCTTCGGGTTGCGCGGCTGGCTCGGCAGTGAAGGCCGGCACCTCTGGAGGAACCGCCGTGGGCGCGGGCTCTATGGGGGCTGCACGTAGAGCAGCTACTTGCCGCGAAACACTAGGTGGCGTGGCGGCAAAGTCGCGGGTCTCGACTCGGTCGGGGGCGGCGGCTTCGTATAAGAAGGTGGCCGTCTCGCCCAAGCGCAGGCTGGCGCCGGGGCGCAGGGACACTACGGAACGAATGCGCTCGCCATCTACGAAGGTGCCATTGGTGGAGCCGAGATCTTCGATGGCGTAGCCGCCGCTCTGCGCGATCAGGCGGGCGTGGCGGCGCGAAACTTCCGCATCGTCGACGACGATGTCGCACACGGGGTCGCGGCCCAGCACGAGGCTGCGCTTCTGCAGCTCTATACGCAGCCCAGGTGCTGGGCCGGCTTGCATAGTTAGGACAAAGGCAGTCGCCATTTAGGTAACGCGATGAAGTCTATAGATTTTTGAAAAGGCTGTCAAACGAAAGGCTTGCCCAGCTAGATCAACAGCACGCCCTCAGCCACCTGCATCTGGTAACCGAAGACCTTGCCGAAAGACTGCATCACCGCTTCTATTACACGTTCCATGCCAGGCGCAGGGTCGAGCAGATATTCCAGGCTGATCTGATTTTGATTCTCAAGGCCGCAGGCGATGATGCCCTGCCAATAGCTCATATCGGGAGCCACGTTGAGGGCGAAGCCATGGCGGGAGACGCCCCTGGCGTCCACCTTAACGCCGATCGAAGCGATCTTGCTGGGGGCGTGATGCAGCGCGGGCGGGCAATGGATGCAGCGCGAGGCTACGTCGGGCTGCACCCACACGCCAGTCTGCCCGGCGATCTGGCCGGCCGGCACGCCGAGTTCCGCCAGAGCTTTGATGATTACGCTTTCCAGGTTGCGCAGATAAGCGATGTAGTCCACTTGCGGCAAGCGCGGATTGCCGTTTAGCGCATCGGGCTGCACTTCGCCGAGCGGCAGCAACGGATAGCCGACCAGCTGGCCGGGGCCGTGATAGGTCACGTCGCCGCCGCGATCGACCCAATGCACGTCGACCTGTTCGGCTTGCAGCTTAGCTTGCTCCCAAAGCAAATGCTCGGCCTGGCCGCGGCGCCCGAAAGTGTAGACGTGTGAGTGCTCCAGCAGCAACAGCGTGGGTGGCTGCTGGCCCGCAGCGATCTGCTCGGCCAGCTGGTTCTGCAAGTGCCAGGCTTTTTGATACTCAACGACGCCGAGGCGATAGACTTGGCAAGTTTTCATTTTCAATTGAAACAACGTCGATACAGATCGGTCTGTAATAAATTATCCGGGTCGGCTTCAGCTTTTAGCTTTTTGAATTTGGCGATGACGTCTTTGCCCAAGTAGCTCTCAACAGTTTGCGCGTTGAGCGTGCTGTCTTTGGCAAAGTAGAAGCGTCCACCGGCTTGCAACACAAGTAGGTCCAGTTCAGCGGCGAGGGCCAGCAGGCGCGTGCGATTGTTGCGCGTGACGCGGAAATCGAGCGCCAGCGAGAAGCCGTCCACGGCGTGCGTGAGCAGGAATTTATCCGGGCGATGGCGCTTGAGCACGCCGAGATACGAAGGCAGCCCGCGGCGCTGGCAGAGGCGCAGCATCTCGGTGTAAGTGTCAGCCGCGCGTTGGGCGGGGATGAAGCTCTGATATTGGATCAGGCCACCTCCGCCGTAAATGCGTTCCCAATTGGGGATGTAATCGAGCAAGAAATTGAAGCCGACCAGCGATTGACGATAGGTGGCATGATTGCCAACAAGGGTGTTGGCGAAATATTTGGCGGTGTTCACCGCCCAGGTGCCGAGATTGTTGGTAAAGGGCGCCATGAACTGCGGCAAGATGGCTTTGGGCACCATCCCGAAAAATTTGCTGGGCAAGACTTGGTGATCAACGTCCAGCGTGTGCTGCGGGTCAGCGTCCTCGCCGGGCTTGAGATATTTGGCGCGGTGCACCTGGCCGCGGCCCATGCCGCGACCACCGGCGGTGCAATCCACCCAGCCGACGATGTAATCGGCGTCTTTATTTTCATCGACCGATTGCAGCATGGCGGAGAAGGTCGGTTGGGTCCAGGCGGTGACATTCATATCACCCGAGGCGACTTTTTTTAATTGCAGCGTGATGGAAGTGAATACGCCCAACAAACCCATGCCGCCGATCATGGCGTAAAACATTTCGCTGTTTTCGCTGGGGCTGCATTTAATAGTTTTGCCATTTGGCAGCAAGGCTTCAAACTCAATGACGTGCTCACCCAACGGGCCGGCCTGCCAATTATTTTTGCCATGAATATTGGCGGCCAGGCAGCCGCCCAAAGTGGGGAACATGGTGCCGGGCACCACCGGCGGCCACCAGCCGTCGGCAAGAGCATGTTTCCACAATTGCTCGATAGTGACGCCGGGCTCGACGCGGATACGGCCGGTGGCGGCGTCCCATTCGTGGATCTTGTTGAGGCCGCGCAACTCCAGTACGATCTGGCCGCTGTTGAGCGAAGCATCGCCATAGCTGCGGCCGGCGCCGCGCAGGGCAATACTCACGCCCTGCTGGCGAGCGAGTTCGAATAATTCGTGGAGCTGCTCGATCTGAGTAGGACGATAGACGAAAGCGGGGGCGCGCAGCGAATGACCAAAATTCTCCAGGCGCGCCAAACGCTGTAAAGGCAGCGCGCCCGCGGGCGCGGCACTCAAAAAGAAAGCCTCCGGAAGATGAAGGATGGCACCAGGCGCACGGCCAGCATGATCCAGCGCCAAAAGAACGGAATGTAGACCACTTGCTTGCGGGCGCGCATCGCTTTCCACACGCCGGCGGCGCACTGCTCAGGGCTGATGGCGCCGAAAGTGCGCGGGCTGTTCTTGAGTAGGGCGGTATCGACGAAGCCGGGTTTGACCGTGAGTACATTCACTTTGTAACGCGAGAGCCGGTTGCGCAGCGCTTCGAGATAGGTATCTAGACCGGCTTTAGAACTGTTGTAGGCCGGGTTGAGCACGCGGCCGCGGTCGCCTGCAACGGAAGTGATGCCGACCAGCTGGCCGGCGCCCATGCGCTGAAAGAGCGCCGCGCCCTGGCCAAGCCAGGCCACGCCGCCCATCAAATTGGTTTTCAGCATGAGAAGGTCTTTCTCCAGATCGAATTCGTCGAACTCAACCTTAGGCATCACGCCGGCGCAATAGACGAGGGCATCAATGCTGCCCAATTCTTTTAACAAGCGTTGAAAGAGAACGGGAATAGATTCAAATTGGGTCACATCGTGTGGGTAGGCTGTGGCGCGCGTTTCGCCAGCCCGACTATTGATCTCTTTGCACAGCGCGTCCAATTCATCTGCGCTGCGCGCCAGCGCGGCAACCAGGTAGCCTTCGGCTGCCAGGCGGCGGGCAATAGCGGCGCCGATGCCGGTTGAGGCGCCGACGACTACAGCGCGCAGACGGCGCGCCAAGGGCGCTTCGCGCGGCAATTTTTCGCTAGGAATGCTCATTTTTTATGCTCGGAGCGATTATACACGGCGGGTTTTTTGAGCTAAAGCGGGCGGGTTTTAAACCAGCCCCTACAGCTGCTAACATCGAAGCCGATTTTTCCAGATGAGATAGTTCAGGATAATCCTTATACGGATTCCTCCCATTCGCTACGCTCAGGGCAGGCTCTGCTTCGAGCTCGCCTCAAAATGACATATAAGAGAAAGACCGCAGCTTTGCCGCGGTCTTTTTGTTTGGTCTTTTATAATCGCGTTATGTTCAAGATCGAACCTAAGACCATCGAGTGGTTGATGGCAGGCGACCCCTGCATTCGCTGGCAAGTGCAGCGCGATCTTTTAGATAAGAAACCAGCTGTCTACGAGAAGGAACGCGCCAAGGTAGCGAAGGAAGGATGGGGCGCAAAATATTTGGCGTTGCAGGACAAAGAAGGCCGTTGGGGGAAGGGGCTTTATTCGCCCAAGTGGATCTCAACGCATTACACCATGCTGACATTGCGCTTTTTGGGTTTGCCCGCCGGCAACAAACAGGCTGCCAAGGGCTGCGCGCAACTGCTGGAGGGGCGGGTTTCTTGCGGACCACGGCATCCGCTACGCAAGCGGAAGCTCATCCCCGCACGCGGAGAACGCCGAAACTTGCATCACGGGCATGGCCTTATCCATTTTTAGTTATTTCCAAGTGAATGACAAACGCGTAGACCAGATTGCCGAGCATTTGATCGCGCAACAGATGGAAGACCGCGGCTGGAACTGCCGCTCGTATAAGGGCGACACGCACGCGTCATTCAACACCACCCTCCTCGTGCTAGAAGGATTACGCGAGTATCAAAACTACCGGCCCAAGAGCAAGCTGCCGATCGCAGACGCCATCAAAGCCGGACAAGAATTTCTTTTGCAGCATCAAATATATAAATCCCACCGCACAGGCAAGATCGTCAGCGATAAGTATCTGCGCACGCCGGCGCAGCCCAGCTGGCAATATGATTTCTTGCGCGCCCTGGAACATTTCGCATTCACGAGCGCCAAACGCGATAAGCGTCTGAAGGATGCCATGGCGCTACTCGTAAGCCGGCGCGACGCCGATGGGCGCTGGGCGCAATACCGCCCGGCAGCTGGCAAGTATTTCTTTCAGATGGAGGCTGCTGGCAAACCCAGCCGCTGGAACACGCTTAGGGCGCTGCGCGTGCTCAAATGGTGGGAGGCAAAATGAACGATCACAGTAAACGAATTTTGCACGCGATGCTTTTGCTTTTCGACGACTTCGAATTGAAAACAATTAGCTTGGAACGCCTCGTCGATGGGTTGGAATTTAGCCTAAAGGCACTTGAGGAGAAGTTGCCCAAGGACTTTTACTTACAATGGTATGAACACTGGGGAGATTTGGAAACGGTAAATGCTCTATTGTCGGTAAAAATGGCGACTCATGATCCTAAGCAATCTGTAGATTCTTTGAGGAAATTAATTTCAAAATACATTGATTCAAACGAATCAACAGATACGAGTAGTTAAACGCTATTTGTTGGCTTAGTGATGATGGCCATGGGCATGCACGTGCCCGTGGGCTAATTCTTCTGAGGTCGGGGGGCGCAAGCCAACTATCTTGACTTCAAAGTTGAGTTCCTTGCCCGCCAGCGGATGATTGAAATCCATTTTGGCAGTGTCGGCGCCGAGCGAAAGCACGCGGCCATACATCTCGTTGCCTTCTTCATCCTTGACTTCCAGTTCCATGCCCACTTCGGGCTTAACCCCTTCGGGAAATTCAGTCAAAGGAATTTCGTCGATCGCATCTTCGTCGCGCACGCCATAGCCGTCTTCGGGAGAAACTTTTACAGACTTGCTCTCGCCGACTTTCATACCGGCTAATTGGCCCTCGAGGCCTGAAATAATGTTGCGATGCCCTTGCAGGAATTGCAGGGCATCGCCTTCGCCGGCCTCGTCTAAGACCTCGCCGTCCACAGTGAGTTTATAAGCCATGCTAACGACTACTTCGTTAGCAACTGCTCGGGGGTTTGCATCTGCGGACATGAGTCTCCTTCGAAAAAACAGCCGGAGTTTCCGGCTTAGAAATTATTCTATCACGCAGAAAAGCGACCTATCCAAATCTCCAGTTGACACTAGTCCAACGGCTGATGCCCTAATTTGCTCCAAGCAATACACTTCTAACAAGAAAAAAACACTCACTGGTTATTATCTTTCAGCACAAGGAGCAAGAATGTCTGATCTCAAAGCACTCTCGAATTCTCTGGCCGACGCGGTGCAAAGCGCCGGCGCTTCCATCGTCACGGTGGACGCCCGCCCGCGTTTCCCATCCTCGGGCGTGGTGACCAAGGCCGGCGTGGTGCTCACCGCCAGTCACACGATCCAAGAAGATGAAATCAAAGTCACCCTGCCCGAAGGCGACGAGCTGACCGCTGAGCTGCTGGGACGCGACCCGCACAGCGATCTGGCGCTGCTCAAGCTTTCCGCCGGCAAAGGCATGGCGGCGACGGCCAACGAAAACCCGCAAGTCGGCCAATTGGCGTTGGCCCTTGGCCGCCCGTCGGCGGAAGGGCTTCAAGCAAGCTTGGGTATCGTCAGCGCGGTGGGTGGACCGCTGCGCAGCCATTTCGGCGGGCTGCTGGAAGGCTACCTGCGCACTGATGCAATACCTTACCCTGGTTTCTCCGGCGGCCCGTTAGTGGATGCCGAAGGCCATGTGTTGGGAATCAACACGTCCGGCCTGGGCATGGGCGCGTCGCTCACCATCCCGGCCAAGCTGGCCTGGAAGATCGCCGCAGCCATTGAAAAGGACGGCGGCGTAAAGCGCGGCTACCTGGGCATCCGCAGCCAATTAGTGGAAGTTCCCACCGAAAGCCGCAGCGCGCTCAAGCGCGAGCAGGCCAGCGGCCTGCTGGTTATGGGCGTGGAAAAGGAAAGTCCGGCCGCGGCAGGCGGCATGATCGTGGGCGACATCATCGTGGGTTTCGCCGGGCAACCAGTGGCGGACCATGATGAATTGTTGATCCAGCTTAATAGCGGCGTAGTCGGCAAAGCGGTGGACGCGGAAGTGCTGCGCGGCGGAAAGCCGCACGCGGTCAAAGTAACGATCAGCGAACTCAAAGAGCAACCCGAAGAGCGACGGCATGGTTGGGGTCATAGGCGCGGCCGCCGTCGCTGGGGCTGGGGGCGCTAATGTCGGCAGCCATCGATTTCAGCGAAGTTGCGCGAGCAGCGCGGCTGAGCCTGGTAACCGTATTCGCCAAACGCTTCGGCGCGGGCGCGGGCATTTTGTGGAGCGCGGACGGGCTGGTGCTGACCAATAATCACGTCCTTGGTCGCCAGGCGCCTAAGGTGCTGCTGGCGGACGAGCGCCAATTTTCCGCCGACATCGTGGCGACGGACGAAGAAGTTGATCTGGCGCTGTTGCGCATCGACGCCAAGGATCTGCCCGCGGCGCACATCGGCGACTCGACCCAGTTGCGCGTGGGCGAATTGGTGTTGACGCTCGGGCACCCGTGGGGCCAGCGCAATGCGGCCAGCTTCGGCGTCGTCAGCCATTTGGGCAACGCTCATACGCGCGGCAAACGCGGCATCATCCCTATCATCCAGACCGACGCGCGTCTGGCGCCCGGCAACTCGGGCGGCCCGCTGCTGAACGCGGCCGGCGAAGTGGTGGGCATCAATACGATGATCGTGGGCGGCGACCAGGGAGTGGCCATGCCGAGCGCGGTGGCGCTGGATTTTGTTGCGCAATTCCAAGAAAGCATGGTGCATTGATTCGGGTCGCGATCCTGTCTCCATCGCCGGCACTGCGCAGCGGCCTGCGCACTCTGCTGAGCGCGGAGGAACGCATCGAAGTGCTGGCCGAAGCCGCATCGCTCGCCGATCTGCAGGAAGTCGACGGCCTCGACGTGCTGCTCATTGCCGAGGCGGAAATATCCGCCTCGGCTTTGCGCGCCGCGCTGGTGGATGCAGAGCCACCACCCGCAATACTCTTGCTGAGCGAACGACCCGAGGCAGCGCGCCTGATCAGCGGGCTACCCTTGCGCGCCTGGGGTTTGCTGCCGCCCGAAGCCAGCGAAGAAGAACTGGTGGCGGCGGTGCTGGCGTTACACGAAGGTCTGCTGGCGGCCTCGCCGGCGTTGATGCAGCCGCTACTGGGCGTAGCGCCCATGTTGAATGAAACGGAAGAACTTGCCGAAGAATTAACTGAGCGCGAGCTGGATGTGCTGCAGTCGCTAGCGCAGGGGCTGCCGAACAAGCAGATCGCACTGCAACTGCACATCAGCGAGCATACGGTCAAATTTCATAGCTCGGCAATTTATGCCAAGCTTGGCGTGACTAATCGCACCGAGGCGGTGCGCCGCGGGGCACGTTTGGGCTTGATCGTTCTTTGAAAGGCGCTCATGAATTTATTATTCAAGGGGATACTTGGCATCTTCACAACTTTGTATCGACTGAGCAATGGAAAGGTAATGGGCCGCATGGCTGGACTGAATATTCTTTTACTGACGACAACTGGGAGGAAGAGCGGCGAGCCGCGCACGACGCCGCTGGGCTATTTCGAACAGGACGGCGACTACGTGATCATCGCCTCGAACGGTGGCGCCGACTCTCACCCGAAGTGGTTCCTGAATTTAAAAAGCAATCCTGATGTGAACATTGAAATCAAGGATAAGAAAATTTCGGCCAAGGCGCGCGAAGCAGACGCAAGTACTCGCACAGAACTTTGGAGCAAGCTGATCGGTTTATCTCCGCAATACGGGCAATACGCCACCAGCACCAAGCGCGAGATCCCGATGGTGCTGCTGCATCCTGTTAGCTAGGTAGTGATTTCAGATTTGAAAAAATGACAAATAATCGCGTTACGGATTCCTCGTCGGGCAGCGCCAAAAGCAGGCGCTAACCGCCCTCGCTCGGAATGACAAGCAGGGATAATGACAAAGTTGGGTAAAATAGATATTCGTCTATATTAGAAAGCGAGAACATGTACGGCGGTTGGTGGCGGTTCCTTTCCTATGATGAAAGCCGGGGTAAAGCCCAGATCGATCGGGCTTTGCTCAAGCGCGTGTGGGCGTATGCGCAGCCTTATCTAAAACCTTTCCTGATCATGCTGGTGGCCATCGTCATCATCGCCCTGATCGAGCTGCTGCCGCCCCTGCTGTACCGCGATCTGTTCGACAATGTGCTGCCTAAGCGCGATTATGCGCGGCTGACTGTGCTGGGCATTGCCATGCTGGCCGTGCCCATTTTCAGCAACATCATCGGCGTGGGCGAGCGCTACCTGAGCGCCAAGATCGGCGAAGGCATCATCTTCGACCTGCGCCAAAGCATGTATGACCATTTGCAGCGCATGGGTCTGCGCTTCTTCACGCGTACCAAGTCGGGGCTGATCATTTCGCGCTTTGAGGACGACGTGGTCGGCGCGCAAAGCGCCATCACCAGCACTGTGCCGAGCATCCTCACCAACGGCGTGACGCTGATCAGCACGCTGGCGGTGATGCTGGCCATCGAGTGGCGCCTGACGCTGATGGCGATCGCAGTGGTGCCGCTGTTCCTGCTGCCGGCGCGGCGTGTGGGGCGTGTGCTGCGCGATATCCGGCGCCAGGCGATGAACTACAACGCCGACATGTCCACTATCGTCGGTGAAACGCTGAGCATCAGCGGCGCGCTGCTGGCCAAGACCTTTGGCCGCCAGCGCCAGGAACGCGAGCGTTATCGCCAGACTAACCAGAACGTGCGCGATATCGGGCTGCGACGCGCCATGATCGGGCGCTGGTTCTCAATGTGGCTGGAGATGGCCGGCACCATTGGCATGGTGCTCATTTTCTGGGCCGGCGGTTATTTTGTATTGCAGGGCTCGATCAGTTCCGGCAGCATCGTGGCCTTTGTGGCTTACATCTTCAGCTTATATGGGCCGATCTCTTCATTGTCCAACATTCAGGTGGAATTCGCCACCTCGATGGTCAGCTTCGAGCGCGTCTTCGAGTTCCTGGACATGCCGATCGAAATTCAAGACAAACCCGATGCCATCGAGCTGAAGCAAGCCAAAGGAAACATTCGCTTCGAGAATGTTTCCTTCAGCTATATGGCCGGCGACGAGCCCACAGCCGTGAAGCCTGCGCCAACCGACGGCGCTTCGCCCAATGGCGACAAGGAAACGGCGCCTGCGATCGTGCCGACGCGCGGCGACGCGCTCAAGAACGTGAGCTTCGAAATTCGGCCGGGGCAACTGGCGGCGCTGGTCGGACCAAGCGGGGCGGGCAAGACCACCATTACTTATTTGCTGCCGCGGCTGTATGAACCCACCGAAGGGCGCATCCTGCTGGATGGCCATGACCTGCGCGACGTGCGCCTCGAGTCACTGGCGGCGCAGATCGGCATGGTGACGCAGGAAAGTTATTTATTCCACGATACGGTGCGCGCCAACCTGCTGTATGCCAAGCCGGAGGCGACGCAAGCGGAACTGGAAGCGGCGGCCAAGGCAGCCAACATCCACGACATGATCGCCGGGCTGCCGGAAGGATACGACACGGTGGTGGGCGAACGCGGCTATCGCTTGAGTGGCGGCGAGAAGCAGCGCCTCTCTATCGCGCGGGTGGTGCTCAAAGATCCGCGCATCCTCATTTTGGACGAGGCCACCTCGTCTCTCGATTCGCAGTCGGAAGCGT
>JBKJWG010000213.1:0-4759 GCA_046716985.1 Anaerolineales bacterium
GCCCATATCAGGGCCATTGAAATAGGTGATACTAAATTCAGCGATAAAAGCCAGCGCCTCAGTTTCTGTATCTAAATAATCAACTCCAATGAAGATCACCCCCTCGTCCCGATATTCTTGCCAGGCGGCCTCCAATAGGGGAGCCTCTGCACGACATGGCAGGCACCAACTCGCCCAAAAGTTGAGCACAATTGCATTGCCCAGGTAACTGCTGAGCTGAATCGTTCGTGCCGAAAAGGTTATCAGCTTAAAATCCGGAGCGACTTCCAGATCACCTTGGGTAAGACCGGCTTGATACATTTTTAAGCCAACAAGGCTCAGGAGAGCGATCAAGACAATCCAGGCCAGTATATTGACAGCCAATGTTTGTTTCTTTTTGCGCTTGCTCATGGTTCTTTTTGTTCTGCCTACTGAATATAAATAATACTACAATCTTGTAGTAGTCAGATTATAATTGATTAAGAAGCACATGGTTTAGCCGAAGAGACTAACCCAACAGGAATGTACAGATCAGGATAACGCTTAGGCCACTCACGACTAAGCTGCGCGTAGAAATCTGACGGCGAGGACCCTCGCCGCCCAAAAGTTCTGCTACACGCACGGCATTGCCAGTAAACCCGCTGAATATCGCAGTTGAAGCTCTTTCTCTACTCGACGGCGAAAAGGTGGCAAAGTGATGGATCGCCCCGGCAAGCGCAGGCTTTCCGGCATGCTGGATAGCAAATCTGTCCGCACTAAGCTCCGTATCAATTTCATAGTTTCTTCCCCACTCGCGGACGACCGGCAGGAAAAACAAGGAGATGCTTATTGCATTTATCAGGAGAAGGCGTAAGGGGTCAAATTCTCGGCAATGGCGAATTTCGTGCAAGACCGTGGCTTTTAATTCTTCAGGCGCTAACTGTTCGATTGCTCCTCTGCTCAAACAAATACGCGGGCGAAAAAAACCAAAAACACACGCGAAGGGTTGCGGCATATCAACCACAAGTATTTCTTCAACAATATTGAGGTCCGATACCATTCGCTTGACACTTGCCGGTAAACCTTTTTTAGCATGAACTAGCAATTTATTAACTTCATGGCGGGTTCTTATAACTTTCCAAATGGCAGCCAACAACCCGACAGCCAATAGGCTAAATAAAAAAAGTATCGGCATGTTCACCATCAATTGGTCTGCTCGGTTTAGATCAGTAGGATTGAATACACAACAGAGAAAACCATTAGCCCGAATCTGCGCGAAGCGATCGCCGAGCATCACGCTCATGCAAGCAAGCAAAACGACAAAAAGGGTTTTGGAAAAAAGGGCCACAAACCGTGGCTGGCTAATCATCTTTGTCGTTCCCTTTGCGACGAGCTAATGAAGCCAATTTTGTAAGCTGCTCAGGCGTGATCTCGCCCACTTCTTTCATGAACTGGGCAATGGCCAAATCGCCATGATCGTGCACCAGACTGTGCACGATTTTGGCAACTGCGGCGGCCTCTGTCTCCTGAGGCGAGAAAACAGCTTTGTATGAAAATGCACGGCCTTTCTTGTTTGCAACTAACCAACCCTTTTCGGTAAGGCGATGCATCACCGTCATCACGGTTGTGTATGCCAGTTTTCGCTTTCCCTTGTTTAACTCTGTTAAAACCTCTCGGACATTGGCAGAACTACTCTTCCAAACAATATCCATGATCGCCAATTCGAGCTTACCCAAAACTTTCGAGAGATTTCGATACTCTTTTCCCATATGCTAGCTACGACATTATTGTAGTAGAACAAATCCTAGGCGTCAACTTCGAGTGAAAGGTTTGCCTCATACGGTTCCATTTGAGTCCAAGATCTCATCCACGTAGGGAAAAGCAAACCACACCAACCCCACTGCAAAGAAAACCCCACTCAGCAAGCGCATCCAAAAATTGAAGGAGCCTAGTGCGTCGCCGGCGTAAAAAGATGCGGGCAAACTGTTGCCGGTGAGGGCCGCCAGCCAAGCGTTGCTGTCGCGAAAGCCCTGCCCGATGCCGGCGAAATCACTGATCAGATGGGCGCTGCCGTCGATTGCCATAGGTAGCCAAAATAAGATCAGCCCCCCAAGCGGCAGGAAACCCAACTTTTTTCGTAATGAGTACCACACCCAAGCCGCCGGCAGCATGGCCGTGTACATCGCGAACATGCGATCGGACCAGGCCACCTTCCAGCCCATGGCCGAATTACCGATGAACTGCCGTAAGATCATAGGATTATCGGTTGGCTGGAACGCTGCCTGAATCTCGGCCAGAGAATACATCGCTTTGGGGCCGAACAAGAAAAAAGAGCGCTGCGGCAGTTGATGGCAAAGCATTGAATAAATTGTATAAATCGCCCGGCCCGCCGCATCCCAGCCCGCCTGCATGAATACGGGGGCGAGAAAAGGAAGAGTCACGAAGAGGCCCCAAACCAGGCTGAAAGCTAAAAGCCAGTGCTTCCCCAACCAATTACTAGATTTCTGCATTTTATTCGTTGCTGGCTTCGCTTACTAAATGCGACACATCTGCAATCATATCCGCGACACTCATGTCATTCGGAAAGGTCAGCCTTAGGCGTCCGAATTTATCAATGACGTAAATGCGGCTCGTGTGCGCAATCGAGTATTCGTCCTCGCTGTCACCTACAAGTTCCTTTTCCCGAGCTATGTAATAGGCACTCCAGACCGGTTGCAATTCTTCCATGCTTCCTGTAAGGCCGATAATGGCCGGGTCAAAATTCGCCAAATACTCTTTTAACCTGGCCTGCGTGTCGCGATCGGGGTCTTCGGTGACAAATACGAAGTTCACTTCGTCCGCTTTATCGCCAAGTCCGGCTCTTATCCTTCCAAACTCCGCTAACGTAGCAGGGCAAATGTCGGGGCAATTTGTGTAACCAAAAAACAAAAGGATGACCTGGCCCTTGCGATCATCTAATTCAAATAGGCTTCCGTTTTGATCTGTTAGTTGAAAATTGGGGGCTTCGGGAAAAGGCGCATACGAAGAGCCTTTATAAACATATGTGCTGTTATTAAAAAAATAGAAACCCAATCCAAGCAAAACAATTCCAAAAGTAAAGATGGCAAGGTTCCTGAAAATGCGATTTATCATGATGGCCTATCATAATCTGCTACTTCAGCAGCCCGCGGTTCTCGAGTGCTGCGCGGGTCATGGGCCGCAGATCACGGCCGAATTTGCAGGTGCGCCCGAAGGTCTTCAAGCTAAATTCATTGCGCTCTTTATGGTAGTTTTGCATTGCCTCTTCCCAATCCTTAGTTCCTGATAAATACTCGTTGAGTTCGCGGGCTAAAAACACCGCCGCGGTCGACCCTTGGTCGATCCCCTGGCCGGACCAGGGATCGATCACCATGCCAGCGTCCCCCACCAGTGCCCAGCCCTCACCATAAGGGACGCGCAATATGCCCGGAATACTGCCGGTGCCGCGCACGGGTCCTACTCGTTCAGCTCTGGAAACCCGTTCTTTGAGCGCACTCATTGACTGAAGCTCTTGCTCCAGGCGTCCTCCGGGATCACGTTTGAACTCCGCAAAATCGGCAATGGGGACTGACGCCGCCACGAGGGTCAGGTTTCCATCACAGGGCAAACAATAAACTAAGTTATTACCCCGATAGTGAAATTCTGCTGCCGGACCTTCTTTCGCTTCGATGCCTTTGTAATAGGCGTAATACATTGCCCGGTTCACTGGTTCCTCGCGTTCCACTTTGGCATTAACTTGCTTGGCCACCAATGAATGTAAGCCATCGGCGCCGACCACAACCCTGGCAGTCGCCCTATGCTCTCCGCTCTCATCTTTCCAGCGCACTCCGCTCACGCGTTTATCTCTGTGCATTAGCTCTTTTACTATTGCGCCTTCGTACATAGTCACGCCAACTGTTTGCTTAGCGCGCTTTGCAAGGATTTCGTCCAAGGTAATGCGGCGAACGCAGAGATAAAAGGGGAAATCTTCCGGCCTGTCTACGGGCTCGGGAAAGATGATGCCATCAATTACGTTGTAATTGACGGTTAGATGAGGGGCAACAGATAGAACTTCTTCGAGCACACCCGCCACCTGAAAGGCACGAAATGCCGGAGCTCGAAAAAAGTGGGGCGAAAGAGTGTCGCTTGGAAACTTCGCTCTGTCCAGCAAAAGAACTTTATGACCACTCTGGCCAAGCAAAATGGCGACCAGCGACCCGGCAACCCTTCCACCCACGATGATTACATCATAGTCTGCCATAGTCATGGGTGGTCAGCGGGCGAGAAGTTTTCCAATTGGACAACAGTTGCATCTTTGCGAAAAGCAGGCGGCAAGATACTAAGTGCGGCCTGTTTGTTTTCTAAATCGACAATGATCCAGGCCTTGTGGACATTATCCGAACAGCCCCAATCAGCGTTGACTACGAAATGCGACCCAGTTGCCATAAAAATGGCGACGGCTCGTTCACAAGCTTCTTTTGTTTCGCCGTGCGGAACTTCGATCAAAAACTTAGGCATATTGTCTCCTTTTAGCCCTTGCGGCCGAAGAGCAAACCTTCGACCCAGCGCCAGAAGCGGCGCAGCAACGAGCGCACTTGCGCAGTGCGCTGGTATTGGCGCACGCTGATCGGGCGAGCCGCTTCGAATGGGCCGCTCCATTGCATGGCCAGCGAACCCCAGGTGAGCCCGGCGCCGAAACCAACCAGCACGGTGTTGTCGCCGGGCTTCAGCAAACCCTCTTGCACTGCCTCGCACAACGAGATAGGAATAGATGCCGTTGACGTATTGCAATAGCGGTCAACGT
>JBKJWG010000214.1:0-5527 GCA_046716985.1 Anaerolineales bacterium
TTTTTATTCTGCTGTTCTTGAAACAGCGCGATGGCGTTAGCCGCTGGGTGGCGCTGCTCACTTCGCTGGTCACCTTTGGTATTTCGTTATGGATGCTCACACTGTTTGATGCGAGCAACCCCGCGCAGCAATTGGTCATCAGCGCCGATTGGATCCAGGCTGCCGGCTGGAACATCAAATACGCCATGGGCATTGATGGCTTGAGCATTTTGCTGGTGCTGCTGACCACGTTCCTGGCGCCCATTTCGATTCTTTCGACCTGGCATGCGGTCGAAGAGCGCGTGCGCGATTTCATGCTCTTCTTCCTGCTGCTCGAGATCGGCATGATCGGCGTTTTCCTCGCCCAGGACCTTTTCCTTTTCTACATTTTTTGGGAGTTCACCCTGGTGCCGATGTATTTCCTGATCGGCATCTGGGGTGGCAGCCAGCGCATGTATGCGGCCATTAAGTTCTTTTTGTACACGATGGCCGGCTCGATCTTGATGCTCTTGGCTATTCTGTGGCTGGGCATCAACCAGGGCACTTTCTACTTGCCGGACCTGCTTGCCAAAGGCGGCATTCCCCCCGACGCGCAATACTGGCTGTTCCTGGCCTTCGCCGCCGCCTTCGCTATCAAAGTGCCGATGTGGCCGTTGCATTCGTGGCTGCCCGACGCCCACGTGCAGGCGCCCACCGCCGGTTCTGTGATCCTGGCTGGCGTCTTGCTGAAGCTGGGTACTTATGGCTTCCTACGTTTCAATTTGCAATTATTCCCGCAAGCTGCGATCCAGCTGGCGCCCGCCGTGGCAACCCTGGCTGTGATCGGCATTATCTACGGCGCCATCGTTTCGTATTCACAGAAAGACGTCAAGAAGCTTGTGGCTTACTCCTCAATCAGCCACCTTGGCTTCGTCATGCTCGGGCTTTTTGCGCTCAACGCGCAAGGCATAGAGGGCGCTATCCTGCAAATGGTCAACCACGGCATCAGCACGGGCGCTTTGTTTTTGATCGTCGGCTTCATTTACGAACGCAGGCACACGCGTGAGCTGGATGAGTTCGGCGGGCTGTGGCAGGTGATGCCGGTCTACGCTGCCATTACCCTGATCGTGGCGCTGTCTTCGATGGGCTTGCCCGGGCTGAATGGCTTCGTCGGCGAGTTCACTATTCTGCTCGGCGCCTGGGGCGCAGGGCAGGCCGGCGCGCTGGGCTCGGTTTGGTACGCGGCCATCGCCGCGGTCGGCGTGATCCTGGCTGCTATCTACATTCTGTACATGTTCCAGAAAATGTTCCTCGGGCCGGTTACTAACAAGGTCAACCTCAAACTGAAAGACCTGAGTCTGCGTGAGCTGGCCATTATTGTGCCGCTGCTGGCGCTGATCTTCTGGATCGGACTTTATCCCAAACCTTTCTTCGCCCTCATCCATCCGGCGGTCGAGCAGTTGGTGACGCTGTTCCAGGGCGCGGCGGTGGCTCTGCGCTAATATGCCGTTGTTCAGTTCCGCCGACCTGCAGACCAGTCTGCCCCTGATCGTATTGACAGTTTGGGCTTGTTTGCTGCTGCTTGTCGTCGCCTTCAGGCGACAAGCTGATTGGCTGGTTCCAGTTCTAAGTTTGGCTGGCCTTGTGCTTGTCGGTTTTCTGCTTTTGCGCCAATTTGGCACCGAAGGCCAAGCCTTTGGCGGCATGCTGGTGGTGGATGGTTTTTCCACTTTTATCAATTTGCTATTGATTGTGGGCGGAGTTCTGACTATTGCACTCTCTTACGATTACTTGAAGCGCATGGGTTTGGCGCGCGGCGAATATTATGTGTTAATGCTCTTTTCGATCAGCGGCATGATGCTCATGGCCACGGCGGCCGATCTGATCGTGGTCTTCCTGGCTCTTGAATTGCTCTCCATCCCGCTCTACGTGCTGGCCGCCTTCGCCCGCCCTGAGCCGCGCTCCGAAGAAGCTGGGCTGAAATATTTCCTGCTGGGCGCTTTTGCCAGCAGCTTCCTGGTTTATGGCATCGCCCTTGTTTATGGCGCCACAGGCACAACCTCGCTTAGCGGGATCGTGACCGCGGTGCAGGCAGGTTTGGATTTTCCGATTTATCTGCTCCTTGGCGCGGGTCTTATTTTGGTCGGGCTAGGCTTCAAGGTGGCCGCAGTGCCATTCCACATGTGGACACCGGATGTGTATGAAGGTGCGCCGACCGCAGTGACGGCCTTCATGGCCGTGGGCGCCAAAGCCGGCGGCTTCGCCGCCTTGCTGCGCGTATTCATCGTGGCTTTCCCCAGCATCAGCGCCCAGATGGCGCCAGTGCTGTTTGTCATCACCGCCGCCACGCTTATCATTGGTAATCTGCTGGCGATTGCGCAAAATAACGTGAAACGTATGCTGGCTTATTCCAGCATTTCGCACGCCGGCTTCATTCTGATGGCGGTGGTGGCATATGGCAACGACGCGGCCCGCTTCGATGTGGTCGCCTCGGCGCTCTTCTATTTGTTGGCCTTCTCTTTTGCCAGCTTCGGATCGTGGGCTGTGGTGATGGCGCTGGAGCAGCGCGAGGGCCGCGGGCTGGAGTTCAAGGATTACGCCGGCCTGGGCCGCCGCCACCCGGGGCTGGCTGTGGCCATGGCGATCTTCATGCTTTCGTTCACTGGCGTGCCGCCCACGCTCGGCTTCGCCGGCAAGTTCTTCGTCTTCCGCGCCGTGCTCGAAGGCGGCTATGTGAATCTCGCCATCATTGGCGTGCTGGCATCGCTGATCTCAGCTTACTATTACTTGCGCCTGGTGGTGGTGATGTTCATGCAAGAAGGCGAGCCCGAAGTGCACCAGGAGACTTGGCTGAATGTGACTGCGGGTGTTAGCGCCATTGCGACCGTTTTGCTTTTCATTTTCGCTCAGCCGTTGTTTGGCTGGGCCGCCCAAGCCGTTCTAAAACTTTTCTAGTCAGGTAAGTTTCCCCGTCAGCCTAAACCGTCATCTCGGTTTTGGGTTATATTTTGCGCACTCAAATGAAGACCAAAGCGCTTATTTTCGATTTCGACGGGTTGATCGTCGATACCGAATTGCCGGATTACGAATCCTGGCAAATGGTTTATCACAGTCATGGCTGCGAACTGGCAGTGGAGAAGTGGGGACTGATCGTGGGCGGCACCGGCGCCTCGGACTTTGATCCTCATAGCCATCTTGAAGAACTGTGCGGCAAGAAGCTGGATCGCGAAGAGATATGGATCAGCCGCCGCAAGCAATATCTCGACAGCATTTCGGAGCAGCCCGTGCTGCCCGGCGTACTCGATTATTTCGACGAAGCTGAGCGCCAGGGACTCAAATTGGCGGTGGCCTCCAGCTCGCCGGAGAACTGGGTGCGCGGTCACCTGGCGCGACTGGGGCTTTATCAGCGCTTCGCTGCGGTCAAGACTGCCGACGATGTGACCCGCACCAAGCCCGACCCGGAGCTATACGTCGCTACCTTGGAAGAATTGAAAATAAAATCGGATCAGGCCATCGTCTTCGAAGATTCCCCCAATGGAGTTAAGGCGGCCAGCGCCGCAGGCATTTTTACGGTAGCGGTGCCCAATACGCTTACTGCTCGGCTGCCGATGCAAGGCGCAGACTTGCGTTTGAATTCACTGGCCGAGCTACCGCTCGGCGAGCTGCTCAAAAAAGTAGACGCCTAAGTTTCTTGTTTTGAGGAATTTGGGGGGCTTGACTCTGCCATTGTGTAAGACCGTATACTTTGGCCATGTTTCGGATCGGTGATTTCTCCAAGTTCAGCCGCGTCTCGGTGCGCATGCTGCGCCATTACGACCAGCTCGGCTTGCTCAAACCCGCCCGCGTCGACCTTGCTACCGACTATCGCTACTATTCGGCTGACCAGCTGCCGCGCCTGAACCGCATCCGCGCACTGCAGGACATCGGCCTGTCGCTGGATCAGATCGCGCCGTTGCTGGAAGACCAGATCTCGGTGGAAGAAATGCGCGGCATGCTGCTGCTCAAGCGCGCCGAATTACAGAATTCACTTGAGCTGGGACTTGAGAAACTTTCACAGATTGAAGCTCGCCTGCAGCAAATTCAAGATAATGAGACTACTCTGGCTTACGACGTGGTCTTGCGGAAGATCGCTTCCATGCAGGTGGCTGCGATCCGCAGCAACGCCGAAGAAGCAAATGACCTGACTGATCTGTTCGAAGAATTGGAAACTTACGTGGCTGGCTTTGGGGCTCGGCTGGACCAGCCGCCGCTGGCTATGTTTTCTGCGGACGAAAGCGGAGCTTCTGAGGAAGTTACAGTGGCAGCGCCTGTGAAAGCTATTGTTTTGGAAACAAAACGGGTCAAGATGCTGAATCTGCCTGGCATAGAGAACATGGCTTGCGTTGCGCACCAGGGACACTACGCCAAGATACACATGGCCGGCAGCGCTTTATCAAGATGGGTCGAAGCCAATGATTACAAAGTGGCTGGCCCGATGCGCGAAGTTTATTACCGCTTCGGCGCGCAGCAGGCCGGCTATCGCTTGCCGGCTGCTTACTTGAGTGAAACCGAGAGCGATTTTGTCACCGAGTTGCAAGTGCCCGTGGAAAGGAATTGAGATGGCCTATTACTTAGTGAAAGCCAAACCCGTAGAAGAATTGTTGGCTGAGCTGCGCCAGCGCCTCGAGCGCGGCGAGATCGAAGTGATGGAGCTCTTTGGCACCTCACTGCATGAAAGCTTGGAGAATGCGCGGCTGCAAAGGAGCGGCATCGCTATTTGGGAAGAAGAGGATTATTGCCGGCCGCCGTTGGCGCAAGAGCGCGCTGCAATACTGGATACTTATTTCACCGACTTGCAGGTCGAGCGTGTCGAAGAAGGCGATGGCTGGCAGCAGATCGAAAACTTGCCTGGCATGTTCGAGACCTTGTTGGCGAAGCAGGCCAAGAAATGAAAAGCATGGGCTACCAATTGCTTGGTAAAAGTGGCCTACGCGTCTCCGAACTGTGCCTGGACACCATGACCTTCGGCGAGACCTGGGGCTGGGGCGCGTCCAAGCCGGAGAGCCAAAAGCAGTTCGAGCTTTTTGCCGAGGCGGGCGGCAATTTTATCGATACCTCGGTGAACTACACGGATGGCACCAGCGAATCTTTTCTTGGCGAATTCTTAGGCAAAGACCGCGACCGCTTTGTGGTCGCCACCAAATACAGCCTCACTAAATCGGATTCGCTTGATCCCAACTCCGGCGGCAATAGTTTGAAATCTATGCGCAGAGCTGTTGAAACCAGCCTGCGACGACTGCAAAGTGACTACATCGATATTCTCTACTTGCACATGTGGGATTATTTGACGCCAGTCGAAGAAGTAATGCAGGGTCTCAACAATATGGTGCGAGCCGGAAAAGTTTTGTACATCGCTTTTTCTGATACACCCGACTGGATCGTGGCCGAAGCCTGCACGCTTGCCGAACAGCGCGGCTGGGCTAAGCCCGTTTCTCTGCAAGTGCCATATTCCATTGCAGATCGCGCCGTTGAGCGCTCGCTGCTGCCGATGGCGAAACACTGGGCACTGACCCCCCCCCCTGGCCTGGGG
>JBKJWG010000215.1:0-5864 GCA_046716985.1 Anaerolineales bacterium
ATCACCCCAGAATTGCACGCCTTGCGTGGTCCAATCCTTGGTTGCATCCTCTCCGGGCGCATGCGCCAGGGCGACTACATCACCGCGGCCATCCAGATCCAGATCGAGCTCAATGGCATAGGTGCCGGTGAGTTTGGTGTCTGATTGGTTCTGGTCGAAAATGGTCATGCGGAAGTAGAACCAGGTGCCATCGCTGCCCAATTCACCTGAGAGAATGTCCAGGTCGGGGAAGAAAACGTCCTGGGTCTCTTTGTTGAAAGGGCGCTCGTAGCGATTGATCTGCCAGCTATCGCAGCCGGAATCCGGCTGGATGGGGCCGTCGCTGCTGTAATCGGCGGGCAGCGTTTTGCCCGTGTTACAGTCCCAGACCAATTGTTCGTAGACCGGGGTGCCCGGCCGCGTGGCGTGCTCGGGTGTGGGCGTGAGCGCGCCCGCTGGCGCGCAGGCGGAAACCAGCACCGCCAGCAAAACCAGCAAATCGAAAATTAGGCGTATTTTCTTGTTCATAATTACTCCTCGTGCGTTAGCAAACGCGTTTCTCGTGTAACTCCCTGGACGCACTGAAGCCTCAGTGTACGCCCGAATGGAGCTTTTTACTCGGATGAGCTAGTTGCTCTCGTCATTGTCGTTGGCATCGCGGCATTGCGCGTCGCGACCAAAATCTATTGCGCCATCGCCGTCATTATCGATGCCATCGCTGCATTGCGGTGTAAATGGCTCGGGCGTGAATGTAGGCGTAGGCGTGGCCGTCGGGGCGGGCGGGTAGGGCACGAAAGGCAGCAAGCTTTCGGGCACATCTTCGATCGCCACCGAATCGTTGTTTATCAACAAAGTTAGATTCTGTATATATGCCCAGCATTTAGTTCCAAAGCTAGGTCCATTGAATAAGACCCACATGTTGTCCCTGCCGCGGCCGATAGGCGTGTATTTCTTTCCTTCTTGCAATGTGTCAGCCACTTCGAACTGGCTGCTGTTGCCTTCACGGCAGTTCGTGTTTTGCGTGGGCACGGCGGTCAGCACAAGCTCGGCAGGCGTGGGACTCTTGGTGGCGATCGCGACCCCTGGTTGCGTTGCGCTAGGCACCAGCGTCGGGGTGTTCGTCGCAGTTGGCGTTGCATTGGGCGCGAATGCGCCGGCGTTAGCGAAGTACCAAATTGCGATGGCGAGCAGGATAAGTAGCAGTCCAATGAGAAGGAAGGGTGGGCTGCCGGCGGGCGGCTTGCCAGATCGAAACTGATCTTGCAATTGCTTGACTAATTTCTGTTCGCCCGGTTTCGGCAGCGTCGGCTGGCCCCAGTGGGCTTTGAGCGTGCGGCCGATCTCGCTTTCAAGCGATGCCAGCTCGGCGGCGAAGGCACGGCAGTCGGCGCAGCCTTGGAGATGCTGGGCCAGGTCTTGCTGTCGGGAAGCATCCAGCAGGCCGTCTGCGGCTTGTTCGATCCATTGGCGAGCTTGTGCGTGCGTGAGCGCTTTCATCGGGATGACCTTTTGCCGCCTTGAGCGCGTTTGAGCGCGCCGGTGAGCCTGGTGCGCGCGATCGAAAGCCGCGAGTGAACAGTGCCTAAACTGATGCCGAGCACCTCGGCGATCTCTTGTGTGGAGAGTTCATCGTAGTAACGCAGCACGATGGGTAAGCGATGTTTTTCATCTAGCTCGCTGATCGCCTTCCATAAAATTTGAGCACGTTCTTGTTGCATAAATTCGCGTTCCGGGTTGTGCCTGCCTGAGCCGTGGCTGATCGACGGGTCGGAAACCGAGGCCGTCAGCGTGGCGCGGCGTTTGCGTTGGCGCAGGGCGCTGCGGCACGTATTGAGCGCGATCGAGAACAGCCAGGTTTGGAAGGCGCTTTCGCCCCGATAGCTCTTCAGAGATCGGAGTGCGGCGATGAAACTTTCCTGGGCGGCATCTTCGGCGTCGGCAGGGTCGTCGAGCACGGAGAGGCAGAAGCGAAAAAGCCTGGCCTCGTGATCGTGGACCATGGTTTCAATGGCTTTGGGGTCGCCCGCTCTGCATTGAGCTAGAAGTTCAGAATCCACACTACTCGTTTCTAAGCTATTAGATGCAGGTAGTTGCGATTTACTTCATTCTTCGTAGCCGTAAAAACAGGCTCATATTCATCTTACACTGGAATTTGGCGCTGAACGACAAAAGCCAGCGCCGGAGAACAGCTAAACCTTCATAAATTTCATTCCCACCCTATGGCTGTTCTCCTTAAAAGAAAAATGGCTACCTTCTTCTGGTAGCCATTTTTTCTTGGTGCTCTCGGCGCGGCTCGAACGCGCGACCCTTTGCTCCGCAAGCAAATGCTCTATCCACTGAGCTACGAGAGCGTGCGAGGCGGTGAAGCTGCCTCGCCTTGCCGTTTGCAATAAACAAAAGCGCAAACGGCGGAAGACTTTTCACCAAGACCTCTGGCGAACCACTTCTTGTTCGCGTTGGCGTTTCGAAAAGCTCGAAACGCCTTGGAATGATTGTAACCCTTGCGGTCACAATTCAAGGCGGGGAGGGAGGGATTTGAACCCTCGTCCGGGGAAAACCCCCGGAACCCACTTAGCAGGCGGGCGCACTAGACCGGGCTATGCGACCTCCCCATGCTTCGATCCAGCGGAGGGAGAGGGATTCGAACCCCCGGTGGGTCAGAGACCCACAGCGGTTTTCAAGACCGCCGCCTTAAGCCACTCGGCCATCCCTCCACGTTTTAACGAACGGAAGCGGAAAATTCTACCATGCGCAGCGCCTCGCAAAGCGCCGCAATCACCCATGCCCTAAGCGTATAATAAGAATCGCTTTCTGCGCGCCCCGCAGCCGGGCCGCGCGTGTTGAATCATTGAAGCAGCTCACACAAAGGAGCCCAAAGCATGGCCGATAAGCTCGCCTGGGTCAGCGAGGAATTGCAAGCCCTGAAAGACGCGGGACTATACAACAACATCCGCACGCTTAATTCGCCCCAGGGCGCCTGGCTGCAGGTGGACGGGCGGCGCGTGCTCAATTTCTGCTCCAATAATTATTTGGGGCTCGCCAACCATCCCCGCTTGCTGGAAGCGGCGCACCAGGCCATGCACGATTTCGGCTTGGGCCCGGCCGCGGTGCGCAGCATCGCCGGCACCATGGCCATCCATGTAGAGCTGGAGAAGCGCATGGCAGTCTTCAAGGGTGTCGAAGCCGCCATTACCTTTCAATCCGGCTTCACTGCCAACCTGGGCGTGCTGCCCGCGCTAGTGGGCAAAGAGGATATTATTTTTTCAGATGAACTTAACCATGCCAGCATCATCGACGGCAGCCGCCTCTCGGGCGCCACTGTCGTGCGCTACAAGCATTGCGACCCGGCTGACCTCGGCAAGGTTATCGCCGCCGAGCGCGGCAAATATCGCCGCGCCCTGGTGGTCACCGACGGCGTCTTTAGCATGGATGGGGACGTGGCGCCGTTACCGGATATATATGAAGAAGCCCGCAAAGGCGAAGCTATCTTGATGGTGGACGACGCACACGGCGAGGGCGTGCTCGGCAAAGGTGGCCGCGGCATCGTGGACCACTTTGGCCTGCACGGCAAAGTGGATGTGGAGATCGGCACTTTCTCGAAGGCCTTCGGCGTGGTGGGCGGAGTGGCCGCTGGCAACGCTAAGATAGTCGAGTGGCTGCGCCAGCGTGGCCGGCCCTTCCTGTTCTCCTCTGCTATGACTGTGCCTGACGTGGCCGCTTGCCTGGCCGCTGTTGACCTGCTCGAGGAGTCGACCGAACTGGTCGAGCGCTTGTGGGCCAACACGGAATTTTTCAAGAAAGAAATGAAGCAGCTTGGTTTTAATACTGGACGCAGCGTGACACCTATCACCCCAGTGATGTTAGGCGAAGCCAAAGTCGCCCAGGACTTCAGCCGGGCGTTGTTCGAGGAAGGCGTGTTTGCCATGGCCATCGCCTTCCCGACCGTAGCACGCGAGGCGGCCCGCATCCGCGTGATGATCTCGGCTGCGCATTCGAATGACGACCTGGAGCAGGGGCTGCACGCCTTCGCCGAGGTTGGCCGCAAGATGGGTGTTATTCACTAATGAGCGCCTGGCCCGATAAATTCGTCATCGGCCTCACCGGCAATATCGCCAGCGGCAAGAGCGTGGTGCGCAGGATGCTGGAGCATGCCGGCGCCTTTGGCATCGACGCGGATGCGCTCTCGCACCGCGCTGTCGAGAAGGACGCGCCTGGCTATAACGCGGTGGTGCGCGCTTTTGGCAAATATATTCTCAAAGAGGACGGTCAGATCGACCGCGGTAAACTCGGCCAGATCGTGTTCGCGGATCCTGAGGCCCTCAAGCTGCTCGAATCGATCGTGCACCCGATCGTGCGCGGAGCGGTCGATATTTTGGCGCGCAAAAGCAAACATCGCGTCATTGTGATCGAAGCTATCAAGCTGCTCGAGTCGCCACTGCGCCAGGCTTGCGATGTGATCTGGGTCGTGACCGCCAGCGAAGCTGTGCAGCTGGCGCGCTTGAAGAATAAGCGCGGCATGGACGCCGCCCAAGCCAAGGCGCGCATGGCCGCCCAATCGCCGCAAGCGGAAAAAGTAGCCGCGGCCGACACTGTGATCGATAACAGCGGCTCGATCGAACAGACTTGGGAGCAGGTCAAGAAAGCCTGGAAGAAATTATTCCCGAAAGCCGTCGGCGAGACCGTGCCCACGCGTTTGCGCGGCGCGGTGACGCAGGGCCTGGCGGCCGGCATGCAGGTGATGCGCGCCCGCCCGCGCCAGGCTGAGCAGATCGCCGATTTTATGGCGGCCAACAATGGCGTCCAGCCCAACCCCACCAGCCAGGACGTGCTCAATGCTTTTGGCGACAAGGCTTTCCTTTTATTGCAAGGGGAGGGCGGGCTGAATGGCCTGCTCGGCTGGAAAGTGGAGAACCTGGTGGCGCGCGTAGATGACATTCATCTGGGCAAGGGTTTGCGGCTGGACGAAAACTTGCCGTTCTTGATCGGTGAAGTGGAAGAAGCTTCGCACGAGTTGCAATGCGAAGTTGCCTTGATCTTCGTTAATCCCCAATTGGCGGCTCATCGCGATCTGTGGATCAGTATGGGTTACGAAGAACGCTTGCCTAAGGAGCTCACAATTATGGCCTGGCAGGAAGCCGCCATCGAATCGGCTAGCAAGGATAGTGTGATGCTCTTCAAGCAGTTGCGCGCCGACCGAGTGTTGCGACCGATCTAAGGAACGATCTTGGGACAACTTTTTGACGAACTGATCTTCATTCTGCAGCGCCTCAGCCTGTCGAACTTTGTCGATCTGCTGTTGGTCACCGTTGTCTTTTTCGCCGGCCTGGTCTTCCTGCGCAACACGCGCGCCATGGTGTTGCTGCGCGGCATGCTGCTGCTTTATGTCCTGATCAGTTTGCTTGTAGCAGTTTTCGACCTGCCGGCCTTCTCCTGGCTGGTGCGCAATTCGATCCCCGCCATCCTGGTGGCCATCCCGGTTATTTTTGCCCCTGAGATCCGCCGCGTGCTGGAGCGCCTTGGGCGCGCCAGTTCTTTCTTCTCCAAGCGCCAGCGTATCCAGGAAACGGACGTGATCGAAGCCCTGGCGCACGCCGCCATTCGGCTTTCCGAACGGCGCCACGGCGCGCTGATCGTGCTGCAGCGCCTCGATAGCCTTGAAGAATTCGTGGAAACCGGTGTCCCGTTGGACGCGTTGGTCTCCCCCGAATTATTGCTGCAGATCTTTTATCCCAACACGCCCCTGCACGATGGCGCCGCTATCGTTTCCGAAGGCAAGGTCATCGGCGCGGCTTGCGTGATGCCCCTGTCTTCCACCGGCGTGCTCTCGGAATCATCCGAGCGCTCCATGGGGCTGCGCCATCGCGCCGCCCTGGGCACTTCGGAGG
>JBKJWG010000216.1:0-3559 GCA_046716985.1 Anaerolineales bacterium
GGTTGTTCGTTAGTAGTTATCTCAAGCGGAGCGGCTTCGTCGGGCGTGATGGGTGCTTCGTTTCTTTGATGAGGTGCGAAAGACTGGAGCGTCGATACCGGCAGAATTTCGAGATCAGGGATTAGCGCTGCTTCGGCCGCATCGCTCTCCGGTACGAACAAGCGGCGGATACCTTGCTGGCGCGCAAGTGCCGCCATCGGCAACACACCGCGTACGTGGCGCACGGCCCCATCCAATGAGAGCTCGCCAAGGATCAATGAGCCATCGAGACTGGGTGCAGGAATCTCCCCGATAGCGATCAGGACGCCAAGTGCAATGGGGAGATCATAGACCGGGCCAGCCTTGCGCACGGAAGCCGGCGCCAAGTTCACAGTGATATGTTTGCGAGGAAAAGAAAAGCCGGCATTCTTGATCGCCGATTGCACTCGCTCGCGACTTTCTTGCACCGCCGTATCAGGCAGACCCACGATAATGGTCTTAGGCAGGCCCTGCCTGGTATCCACCTCTACTTCGACCACCACGCCGTCCAAGCCAATAACGGCGCAGGAATACACCCTGGCAAGCATTAGCTAAGTGTAGAAGTGCTAAAAGGAGTTGTCAATGAAACCCAGCTTCGTGATAAAAACATCCCGCCGTCATTAGCGGTGGCCCTAGTTTGCCCCCGGTAGCCATATAGTAAGAACAAGAAGTAATTTAGTCAAGCTAATCATTCTGCTTGCAAATGCTATAACGCCCCGATAGAATCACAATTGGATGTCATCCTCGATTTCCCGCCGTGAATTCCTGAAATTAGGTGCCTTGGCTGGCGCGGCCTTAGCTGCCCGGCCGTTGTACTCACTTGATCGCAACCAAGGCGCCATGCTGGGGCGAGTTGCCTATGAGTCGGTGAGCGTCTTTGACGCTCCCCGACTCAATGCCAAACCCTTATCCCTATATAAATTTCGCGATAGCTTACTGGATATTCAATATTCACTCCACCCGTTTAGCGGCCCTCCCTATAATCCACTTTGGTATCGTATTGCCGAAGGGTATGTGCATAGTGCTTTGATTCAGCCCGTAGGCAACGAGACCAATCAGCCAGTAGAAAACCTTCCCGATGCGGGCCAGTTGTTCCGCGTCACTGTACCGTTTACGCAACCTTATACCCATTCAAGTCAAGCCGGTTGGCAGCCTCAGAACCAATTTCGACTTTACTACGATTCCATTCACCGGGTGACCGAAGTGCGCGAAGGCACGAATGGGCTGCCCTGGTATCAGATCACTGAGCCCTGGGCAGGTGTGCAATATTACGCCGCCGCGGCCGATCTGCGTGCGATCGCAGACAGCGAGTTCGGGCCTATTTCCCCTGAGGTGCCCAGCAGCCAAAAGCGCATCGAGATCTCGTTGGCGGCCCAACAACTCAGCGCTTTCGAAAGCGATCAGCTCGTATTGCGCATCCCCATTTCTTCCGGCGTTCAGAATTCCGGCGGAGCCGGTTTGCCAACGCAAACGCCCCCGGGCACTTACAACATCTATTCCAAGCTGCCGACGAAGTATATGGGCGACAATCGCCTTACCGACAACCTGGGTGACCGTTACCTGCCCGGAGTGCCCTGGAGCATGTTCTTCATTGAAGGTGGTTACGCCATTCATGGCGCTTATTGGCACAACAATTTTGGTGCGCCCATGAGCCACGGTTGCATCAATGCGCGCCCGGATCACGCCGAATGGCTTTATCGCTGGACGACACCGGCGGCCGGGTCGACAGATTGGGAAGTAACCGGGCGCGGCACACAGGTTGTTGTAAGTTAGGTTTAAGTTGTTTGCTTAGTGGGGAGCTATACTCTAATCTGTGCGGCTTTACAAAAGATAAATGGGGGAGTATTATCGACGCCTGTTGTGAAATCGGTAACAATTAGATGCTTGGAGAATTAATGTCAGACGGCAGCCCGGAAACAACTAGACAACTCAAGAAAAAAGATGAGGTCAAAGGCAAGGTGGTCAAGACCACGCTTGCCGGCGCCGTGATCGATATTGGCTTGGACAAACCCGCCGTGATACCTATCTCCCAATTGCGCGAGCAACCAGTGCGCAAAGTGGAAGATGTCGTAAAGGAGGGTGATGAGGTCCAAGCCTGGGTGCGCCGCGTGGACTCAGAGCACGGCCGTATCGAATTAACGTTAATCAAACCCTTGTTACTGGAATGGCGCGAGATAAAAAAGGACATGGTGCTCAAGGGCAAAGTCTCCAAGCTGGAGAAATTTGGCGCCTTTGTCGATTTGGGAGCCGAGCGCGCCGGTTTGATCCACATCAGTGAGATGTCACACGACTATGTGAAACAAGCGGACGATGTGGTCAAGATCGGGGACGAGGTTGAAGTAAAAGTCCTGGATGTTGACCGGCGCAAGAAGCAGATTAAGCTAAGTATCAAAGCTCTCACCGCCAAGCCTGAACCTGAGCTAAAGACAAAGCCTAAAGCAAAAGCTCAGATTGAAGAGAAAGAACAAAAGGTTGAAGCTGAGCCAGAAAAGCCGGCTCCCACCGCTATGGAAGTGGCCTTGCGCAAGGCCATGTCTGAAGACGAGACTGAAGAGCCAACCAAGGGAAAGCAAGCCAAGACAGAGAAAAGTTCGGCAGAACTGGAAGATATCCTCGCCCGAACACTGGAAAATCGAGTTAGGTCCAAATAGCTTGATCTAAAGACCTCGCGGGTCTTTTTTATTTTTTGGCGGCAATCGGCAAGGGCGGTCTTTCCGATCCCACCCAGCCCAACCAGGGTGATCAGCCAGGGAGCTTGGCCAGGCCCCAAAAGATCTATAAGCAATGACGTGATTTTTTCCGTCCCGAATAGCTGGGTGTAGCTGGGCGAGACAAGACTGTTAATTAGCGAAAGTTCGACCTCTTTTACTTGACGTCCCTCTTGGGCTAAAACCCATCCGGCCAGGGCTTCGATCGCCGCTTTTTGCCGCCGGTTGACCTGCTCCTGGCTGAGAGAAAGTCGGTTAGCAATCGATTTGATGCTTTCTTTTTCCACGAAACGCTTCAAAAGCAATTTGGTTTCTTGCGGGGTTTCGACTTGAAACTGGTTTAGGCAATATTGGATAAAAGAGCTCGTACTGTCTCCATCAGAATCAGCCAATTGGCCGTACTTCCTGTAGAGATATAGCCCCTTAATTTTCTCGCTTATTGGTTTACCACCGCGTAAAGCGTGATGCAACGCCTCGGCTAGTTGTTTACTTGTAAGTGGTGGTGGCATTCAATCCCAAATAAGTGGTTAATTCTAATTCAGCCACTATGCCCCGTGGCAGGTGGACTTTGGTAGAATTCCACGTGAGCGTGCAAGGAAGCTATGCACGCCCTTAGAGGAGGCAGCATGCCCAGCGGTTGGGAATGGATCGTTGTTCTTATTATCGTAATTCTGATCTTCGGAGTGGGGCGCATTAGTAAGATCGGCGAGGATCTGGGGGCTGGCATCCGCGCGTTTCGCAAGGGGCTATCAAATGACGAAGATTCGAAGGATAAAGAAAAGAAAGAGTGAAGGATACGGCGAAATCGAATATTGATTTCCCCGTCATTTTAG
>JBKJWG010000217.1:0-3681 GCA_046716985.1 Anaerolineales bacterium
CCCAAAGATCATAATCCATGGCAAATGAGAGCGACGTGTCCAGCGCGCCGGCCTGGCGCCAAAGGTTCGTACGCCACACGGCAGCCTGTTGCGGAATGTGCACGTAGCCGCGCAACAAACGTCGATAGTCAGTTTGGCGGGCTGCGAAGCGGCCGATCACTCGGCCGCTTGCATCGATGAAAACGGCGTCGCCATACACTATGCCGAGGTCCGGATGAGCTTCGAGAAAGGCCGCGGCTTCGCCGATGGCGCCTGGCTTGAGGCGGTCATCCGCGTTGAGCCAGGCCATGTATTTTCCGGTTGCACGCGTCAAGCCTTTGTTGATTGCGTCGGCCTGACCCGCGTCGGGCTCAGAGACCCAATAGGCAAGTTTCTTGGCGTGTTGCTTAATAATTTCTACGCTGTCATCGGTGGAGCCCCCGTCGATGACAATGTATTCGATTGGGGAATAGTCTTGCTCAAGCACTGAGCGGAGCGCCTCATCTAAATAAGCAGCTTGATTATAGGACGGCGTGACGACAGAAACCAGCGGGCGCTCCGCCATCAAGCCCAATCCTCGCTGCCGTAATAAAAGCTGGCCTCGTCTTGTGTGAGATCGCGGATGCGGGCGATCTCTTCCTTGGTAAGGCGTTGCTTCCAATTTTCCAAGTTGGCGGCGCTATCCAAATTAGTGGAATAGATTGACTCGAGCGAAACTTCCTGCGGATTTTTCGCGCTGGTCGCTTTTTGAATACCGTTCTTGGCCTTGGAGGTAAAAGGCAATTCCAACTCCGCGTACAGAGCTTCATAACCTTTAATCGGTTGCAGCGAAAGTTCTTCGTGCAGCACGACGTGGAAATTGGGATTGCGTTCCTGGATCTTGTGTGTGGCGTAGCAGATCAGTCGCCACAACAAACTGCCCTGCCCGATCACGTCATCGGGATGTTTAACCGCTTCTTCTAGTTCGGCGCGGAAGGGCTCGAGCCAATCGCGCATCAGCAAGGGCTGGTCGAGCAGATCGCGAAAATCGAAAGGCCAGTCGAGGCGCTTGAGGCTGCTGACGAACGCGGCCGGATGGCGAAGCACGATCACCACTTCAAAGTCGAGACGCTCGGCGAACCACGGCACGGAGAAAACAGCGAAAGGATCTTTGAGCAGCACGCGGCGGTGACCCAGGCGGCCGAAAATAAAGATGCCGATATCGCGGAACATGCGCAGCACATCTCTAACCGAGCGCAGCGATTTGATCTCTTCCCAAAAATGATAATTGAGCCGCAGTGTCTCTTTGAAAGCGGGCAGATAGTTGGCCTCGTTGTCGCGGCACACGTAGGTATACCAATGCGCCACGGGTGCACCGAAAACGCCGGGACGGTGCCACACGTTGAGCGGTTCGCTGACGTAAGCCAGGTCGCCGGTCACGCTGAGCATACGTCCGACCCAGGTGGTGCCGGAGCGATGCGGACCAGTAACCAGGATCGGGCGATGATTGGAGATCTTGCGATACAGCACCAGCGGCCGCAGCCAATCGAGTCCCATCAGGCTGAGCAGCGCGAACACGATGCGGTGCCAATGCTTGAAAGCGTAATCGGGCCGCGTGGTGAGCACGCGGCCGTAAGCCTTGAGCGCCAGTCCGGGTTCCCCTCCATCCAGCAGATAGCGGGCGTCGAGGCGATAGGCGCCGGCGCGCACCATGCGCGAATGCTTGCGCACCAGGTCGCTCAATACCGGTTGATCTTTAGCCCAATCCAAAATACGGAAAGCTTCCTGGCCGAAGCGCGTGGCCTGAGCTACGTTCTTGGCCGAGGGATGGTGGCGGGCAGACGCCCACACCACCGGCACGTATTTGATCGGCGCCAGGCGCAACATGCGCAGCCAGAGGTGATGGTCGAGCAGATAGTTATACGACGCGTCCAGCGAGCCAGCCTTGCGCAAGATCTCGTGCCGCATGAACACGGTGGGCTGGCCGATGATCTGAAAGGTGAGCAGGTCGAGCAGGTCGAACTGCTGATAGCTGATGGTGTTGAAGACTTCGCCCCAGCGATCGATGGAGTGCAGCTTGCTGTACGCCATGCCAACTTCGGGATTCTGCTGCAGCACCTCGACGGCCTGGCGAATGGCGCCGGGCTGATAGACATCGTCGGAGTTTAGCCAAGCGACGATCTCGCCTTTTGCGCGCCCCATGCCTTTGTTCAGGGCATCCGCCTGACCCTTGTCTTTCTCCGACACCCACCAGGTGATGCGATCCGCATATTTTTTGATGATCTCGACGCTGCCATCGGTCGAGCCACCGTCGACCACCAAGTACTCAATGTTGGGATAGTCCTGCTCGAGCACTGACAGGATGGTCTGCTCCAAATAGTCAGCCTGGTTGTAAGATGGCGTGATGATCGAAACGAGGGGTTGCTTGTCGGTCTTAGCCATATCAGGAACCCAGCGGCGCGCGCAGGTCGTAGATCAAATAACCGTCGCCTTGTGAATAAATTGCAAAGTGGGTTCGCAAATACTCTTCGAGCTGCGGCTGGTTGTCCAGCTGATTGAATGAAGTGATCAAGAAATAATCCATGCCACTGGTGCGCTGGAGGAAGAAGGTTTCAAAGTCTTCCACGCTGTTGCCGCGCAAGCCAGCCAGCGCAAGCTCGCTGGTGATCGGCCACAGCTCCACCCTGCGGCCGCCGTAATAGTTGAGCAAATTGCCATAGCTCTGCGCCAGGGCGATGGTGCGGCCATCACGCGGCACCGCCAGCCCAACGCGTTCCCAAAATGCAGGCTCGTCGCGATAGTCCACGCCCAGCAAGGTGGAGCGCACGGTCCACGCCGAGAAATATAGCGTGCCTAAAACGACAAGTCCAATCAGAACTTGCCAGACGTGGCCCTGGCGCGCGGCCTTGTCCACGATCAGCTGCGAAATGGGCGCCAGGGAGAGCGCCGCGATCGGCACCAGTTGGATGTGATAGTAGCTGTGCGTGGTGGTCTGGTGCGGCAGTGTGATGCCATACAGAATGTAACCGGCCCACGCGCCGATAAGCAGCCAGCGCGCTCGCGGCGCGGCCAGTAGCACGCCGATGGCGGCGGCAGCCAGGCAGGCAACGCCGAGCAGATCAGTGAGCATATTGACCCAGCGCACGTAGAAGCCGGGGTCGAAGGCCAGCGGCAGCAAAGCCACGACCCAATTTTGAAAGTAATTGCTTGAAGTGTCACCTATGCTGAGCAAATAATAGAGCGCGGCTGGGACGACGCTGATGAGGGCCATGGCCCACACCTGGCGATTGCGCAACGCGGCGCGCGAGCCGAGAGTGGACAAGACCAGCGCGGCCATCACGCCGAGGAGCAAATAAGCCGCAACTACCTTGATTAAGATCGCAAAGCCCGAAGCGAACGCAGCCACCAGCGCCCATTTCCAATTTCGTTCTTCAGACCAACGGTAGGCGGCGTACATGGCCAGAATGATCCACGAGACCATGAAGGGGTCTGGCTGGAATGAACGACTGGCTTGGACAGCGAAGGGCAGGAATAAATAGAAAGCTACTGTGATCAAGGCCGCGGCGCGGCCCGCAAAACGTCGCGCAAGACCATAGAGCGGGATGGCGGCCAGCACCCAGAACAGGGAAGTGACGATGCGCGCGATCCATAGAAATTCGCCGCCGGCAATGAAGTACGCAAAGGCGACAATGCTCTCCAGAATAGAGGGCTCGAGCTCGGCGA
>JBKJWG010000218.1:0-16688 GCA_046716985.1 Anaerolineales bacterium
CTGCCCAGCAGCAAACTGGGCATGGCGCGCAACTTATAAATATTTGGGCCAAATGGCTCGATCTCGAAACCCAAGGACTTCATCACTGGCAATTGGCGCTCCAACAATCCGGCTTGAGTTGGATTTAATTCAACGGTGATAGGCTCCAACAAGATCTGTGAACTAATTTGCTTGCGTTGGCGTTGGAAACGTTCGAAGAGCACGCGCTCGTGCGCGGCATGCTGGTCGACGAGATAGAGACCATCTGGGCCTTCGGCCACCAAATAAGCCGAGCCCACCTGCCCCACCAAACGCAGCAGCGGCACGCCCGGCATGCGGGCCTGCGGCGTGCTCGACTGATGTATCTCTTGCGGAGAATTGATTGCCTCGTTTTGTTCCAGCTCTTCTTCAGCCTCCGGAACTTCAACGCTAGGGGGCGCGGCTAGCGGCCGCCAGGAAAGGCCCGGCTGGAGCGGTTCCAGCTTGGGCACCGGTGCATGCGCCAACAAAGCGCGGCGAATGGCGCGCTGCACCGCGCTGAAAACCTGGTCGCGATTGGCAAAACGCACCTCGGCTTTGGTCGGGTGCACATTTACATCCACTTGCTCGGGCGGCAACTGCACGAACAGCACCGCCATTGGATAGCGGCCGACCATGAGCAAACCTTGATAAGCCTGCGTGGTGGCGGCCGCCAGAGCCTGGTCTTGCACCCAGCGTCCGTTGACGAAAAAAGTAAGATCGGAGCGATTGGCGCGGGTCAGATCGGGCGGGCTGGTGAAGCCGGTCACGGCGATCTCATCGCCGCTGGCATCCACCTCGATCATTCGCCGCGCCAGGCTGGCGTCGTACAGCGCAGCTAGCACTTCGCGGCGGTCGCCGTTGCCGGTGCTGTGCATGATGCTGCGGCCATCGATGGTGAGCGCAAAACTCACGTGCGGATAAGCCAGCGCGTAACGCGCCACCAGCTGGCTGATGTGGCGGCGCTCGGTGAGATCGCCTTTGAGGAACTTGCGCCGAGCGGGCAGATTGTAGAAAAGATCTTGCACCTGGGCTTGGGTGCCAACCGGAGCGCCGGTGCTATCCAGCGCGGCGCGTTTGCCAGCATCCACCTGGATGCGAGCGGCAGCTTGGCTATCGGCCGGGCGCGAGATCAAAGTGAAGCGCGAGACCGAACCGATGGCAGCCAGCGCCTCGCCGCGGAAGCCGAGGGTGGCGATGTGAGCTAACTGTTCGGCATTGACCAGCTTGCTGGTGGCATGCCGCTCCAACGCCAGCGGCAACTCCGCGGAGGGGATGCCCAGACCATCATCGTTGACTTCGATCAATCGCTGACCGGCGCCTTCGATGCGGATCTGGATACGGTGCGCGCCGGCGTCCAATGCATTTTCGAGCAATTCCTTGACGACTGAGGCCGGTCGCTCCACCACTTCACCAGCGGCGATTTGCGAAGCCAATTCCTCTGGCAATACGCGGATAGGCATTCGGCAAGCGTAAAGCGGATAAGTGGCAGCGTCAAGGGCGTTACAAATTACTTAGATAAAGGCAACTTGCCGTTGGCTTAATTAAATGCTGTTCTCGCGCCGTGCTTTTGATCTTGGATCCCACATTCCTGACAGGAGAAAGTAAATGAAAAAGACTTCGCAATTGAACCGCCGCGCCTTTTTCGGCTGCTGTTGGCTTGTGCGTTTTTACTGGCAGCTTGTGGAGGCGGGGGCAGCTCTACCGAAGCGAGCGGTGGCGGTAGTGGGGCTGGGCTGTGCGCCAATGATCTTTTCCCAGTGGTACTTGGAGCCACGTGGACTTACAGCGCAACCGGTCCGACTGGTGATTTCACCTGGACCAACACCATCACCGATGTGAGTGGAAGCGGCTTCACGCTCACCAACCAATTCGATGAACTAACCGCCACGCAACAATGGTCGTGCACGGCCGAAGGACTTTCCGCACTGGATTACGGCGGCGGGCCGGAGGCAAGCATTAGCACCGGTGGATTGAACGGAGCCTTTGAGACTACAAACACCGCAGGGTTACATTCCCGCTTCATATCTCCGCGGGCGACACATGGGCACAGACTTTCACTATCCACGGCGATATGGAGCTAGTCAGTGGGCAGACTGCCACGGCGGATGGCACCTTACGCAAGACTACAGCGCAGTCGGCACCGAGAGCGTCACGGTGCCGGCCGGGACTTTCGAGGCGATGAAGCTGGAAGTCACCCTGCACTTTGACCTGCAAATTGTAATTAGCGAAGGCGTCACGGTTCCGCTGGCTTTTGATCTACAGTCGACGAATTGGTGGGCGCCTGGGATTGGCTGGGTCAAGAGCGACTCCGTTACTACCGGAGCCGCCGGAGAAGTAAGCCACTCGACTTCAGACTTGGTGAGCTTCAGCATACCCTAATCGAAGAGAGCCAAAGAAAAGCGCCCGCACATGCGGGCGCTTTTGATTCCTATGGAAATTAGTTCTTTGGCAGGCGCTCGAACCAGCGCGGGCTGGTGGTGGCCTTGCCGTTGTTCCAAAGTTGATAAGTGAGTTGCATATGACCGATATGCAATGAGCTATGAAAAATAACGTGGTGAATAGCCCAACGCACTGGGATGGCCATATCATCTTTCATGAAGCTGCTTTCCAATTGTTCGGCAGTGAGCTTCTCAAGTACGGCGTGAGTTTCCTCGCCCACTTTGCTCAGACGCGCGAGTGGCTCTTCGGAGGATTTGGCCACGTAGGTAAATTCTTCGTCGCGCACACGGGTGTGCGGATAGGCGCCGACGCACTCGGCGATCCAGAAGTGTTCGGCGCCGGCCACATGCACGGCCAGGACGGCGAGCGAATTGGTCGGGTCGGCGCCGGCGGGCAACGATGGGCGCCAGTTCAAGCCCTCGGCCGGCAGGTCGCGGACCATGCCTCCGACCTGGCTGCGCAGGTCATCGAGGGTGCGCAGGTGCTGCTCGATTTCGGGGAACATGCGGCCACCTATTTGAGGATGCCACCCTCAGTAAGTTTACGCAGATCACCGAGAGCAGCTTGAATTTCTTTTGCCTCCACCTTACGGTTTTCGCTGACGTGCTTGAGTTCGCCAGCTTTGGCTTTTTCTTCGGCGACTTCGCTGATAGCGCGATTTTCTTTCAATGCTTGCTTGACCAGTGCGGCGCCGGCTTGGTAACCGATGAGCGGGTTTAGCGCAGTGATAATGATGGCGTTCTTGGCCAACCAACCTTCAGCTTTCTCTTTGTTGGCCTCGAGTCCCACCACGCATTTTTCGGTGAAGGCTTGCAAAGCACCGATCGTCACCTGCATCATTTCGAATAAATTATGGGCAATGACCGGCATCATTACGTTGAGTTCGAGCTGTCCGGCCTGTGCAGCCAGGGTCACGGTCGTATCGCAGCCCATCACGTGATACATAGCCATGTTAGTCATTTCAGCCATTATGGGATTCACCTTACCCGGCATGATGCTGGATCCCGGTTGCAAAGCCGGCAGGCGGATCTCGTCAAATCCAGTGGAAGGACCGGAAGCCAACAAGCGGAAGTCATTGGCGATACGCGTCATGGTTACAGCCAGTGTGCGCAGCGAAGCGGAGAAATCGACCGCGTCCGCCATGGACTGCATGCTCTCAAATAAATTATCGGAAGCGCGCAGCTCAATGCCGGTGAGCTCGGAGAGACGCGCCACCATGCGCGTGTGATATTCCGGGTGGGCGTTGAGCCCAGTGCCCGTCGCCGTGCCGCCGATGCCCAGGCGACGCAAGCCATCCGCAGCGCGGCGGATACGTTCGCCGTCGCGTTTGACCGCGCTGGCGTAGCCCCCAAATTCCTGGCCCAGGCGCACGGGTACCGCATCTTGTAAATGCGTGCGGCCGGACTTCACGATCGAGTCGAATTCGCGTGCTTTGGTCGCCAAAGCGGCGACCAAACCGTCCACCACGTTGAGCAATTCGTCCAAACGCCAAAGGACTCCTAAGCGGATGGCGGTGGGGATGGTGTCATTGGTGGACTGGGCCATGTTGACATGATCATTGGGATTGACGCGGTATTCGCCCAGCTTGCCACCTAGGATCTGCGTGGCGCGGTTAGCGATGACCTCATTGGCGTTCATGTTGTGGCTGGTGCCCGCGCCGGCCTGGAAGGGCTCGACCACGAAGTGGTCATCCCACTTACCTTCCATCACTTCGGCGGCGGCTTGCGAGATGGCCTGGGCTTTTTCTTTATCGAGCAAACCAAGCTCGGCGTTCACCTCGGCGGCGGCGCGCTTGATAGCTGCGATCGACCAGATGAAAGCGCGCCAGGGCTTGAGGCCAGAGATAGGGAAATTAGCGACGGCGCGCTGGGTCTGGGCGCCGTAGAGCGCCTCGGCCGGCACTTGCACTTCGCCGAGAGAATCTTTTTCGATGCGCATAGGGATTGGAGTATTGGTCATTAGCAAGCTCGGTTAATTCTATTACAAGGCTTGCAGATTGAGGGTTTTTCGGAAGGTGAGGCTATAAAGATTTTTCGGCCTCGCCGGCACATTCGCTGCGCTCAGTGCTTGGCTCGCCTCAGAATGACAGGTACAAAAAAGAGGAAGCTGCGCTTCCTCTTTTTTACTGTCACTTACCGTGCTGCTGCCAGCCTTCCCAATAACCTGGGCCGGTCTTAAAGTATTCGTAGTTGGGCTGGATGTCGGTACGCAGGTTGAGCGTTTCGCCGCCATTCAGCTTTTTGATGCCATCCATGCTGACGGCATGACCGTGGTGATTGCTGCCGTCGAAGTGCTGGTCAAAACCGGGTGTGCCCACAGGCAGGGCTTGCATCTGACCAGGCTTGGCTTCGTAGGCCTCCGGCGTTTCATCTTCCGTGAAGATGGCTTCAAATGGGCACTCGGGAATGCAAGCGCCACAATCGATGCAGGTGACCGGGTCGATGTAATACCAGGGCCATTTATCCTGGGGCATGCCTGGGACGATACATTCCACCGGGCACACGTCCACGCAGCCACCGTCACGTAAGCACAGGCTGGTAATGATGTGGGTCATGACGTCTTCCTCCGTAACTAAGACAAGTTTACTCGCCAGCTGAACGATCAGCCAGCGAAGCGTTTGCCGACTTCATCCCAATTGACCACGTTCCACCAAGCGGTCACGTAATCGGGACGGCGGTTTTGATAGTTGAGATAGTAAGCGTGCTCCCAAACATCCACACCCATGATAGCGACCTTGCCCTGGGAAATGGGATTGTCCTGGTTGGGTGTGGACATGACGGCCAAACCGCTGCCGTCTTTGACCAGCCAGGCCCAGCCGCTGCCGAACTGCCCCACGGCAGCTGCAGCCACTTTTTCTTTGAACGCAGCGAAATCGCCGAAAGCTTTCTTGATCGCATCGGCCAGGGCGCCGCTGGGTTCGCCGCCGCCCTTGGGCGACATGATCTCCCAGAACATGCTGTGGTTCCAGTGGCCGCCGCCGTTGTTGCGCACCGCGCTGCGAATATCATCGGGGACGCTGTTCAGATCCTTGAGCAGATCCTCAATTGATTTACTCTCGAGTTCGGGATGCTTCTGGATGGCGGTGTTCAGATTGTTGACATAAGCCTGATGATGTTTGTCGTGATGGATCTCCATCGTGCGCGCATCGATGTGCGGCTCGAGGGCATTGAAGTCATAAGGAAGTTTAGGAAGTGTGAAAGCCATGATCGTGCTCCTTTATTTCTTGAAACAACGTGCAGGCGGAGCCTGCGTTACAATGCAAAAGTTATCAATTCGATTGTAAGCCTGCCTCATGCCTTTGTCAAGAAAATCACAAACTAATCCGTGAACGCCCCATCATCACCCAAAATTGCGCCGCAACTGGTGTTGCTGCTGGGCATTTTCGCCGTCGCCTCGGCGTCGCTGCTAATCCGCTTCGCACAGCGTGAAGCAGGCTCGCTGGTGATCGCCGCCTACCGCATGGCGCTCTCCGGATTAATCCTCATACCATTCGCCATCCCGCGCCACAGCGCCGAACTGCGCAAGTTGAGGCGCCGCGAACTGGCGCTTGCGGCGCTTTCCGGTTTTTTCCTGGCGATCCATTTCGCCACCTGGATCCTTTCGCTGGAATACACATCAGTCGCCAGCTCAGTCGTGTTGGTGACCACCAACCCACTCTGGGTCGCTTTGCTAGCGCCCATTTTCCTAAAAGAGAAGCTGACGCCAGCCATCTTAATTGGCATGCTGGTGGCGCTGGCCGGCGGGATCGTGATCGCCATGAGCGATAGCTGCGCGCAGAGCGCCGCCGGGCTGAGCTGCCCGCCACTAAGCGAGTTCGTGCGCGGTAAAGCCTTCTGGGGCGACATCCTGGCGCTGATCGGCGCTTGGACCGGCGCCGGCTACATACTGATCGGGCGGCTGCTGCGCCCCCAGCTTTCTTTGACACCGTATATTTTCTTGGTTTACGGCATGGCCGGCCTGATCCTTGTGGCGATGGTGCCCTTCTCCGGCCAGCCCGCCTTCGGTTTTTCGCCGATGACCTACGTTCTCCTGCTGTTGCTGGCTTTGGTGCCGCAAATGCTTGGACATTCGAGCTTCAACTGGGCGCTGGCGCACCTGCCCGCCTCATACGTTTCCATCGCGCTGCTGGGCGAACCTGTCAGCGCTACGATCTTGGCGCTGCTCATCCTGGGCGAAGCGCCCGGCGGACTGAAGGTCGTGGGCGCCGCGCTCATTCTGGGTGGCATCCTCATCGCCACCTTGCGTCGAACGCAGCGCGAAGCGCCTGTGTATAATTAGGGAAAAGGAGCCCTTATGCTTATTCGTTGCGCTCATTGCTTTACGCCTTTCACATTAACGCCGGAAACGATCCAGCTGGCCCTCGACCAGATCGAGGACAACGGCTGGAAACATTACAACGCCTATTGCCCGCGCTGCGGCAAGCCAAACGTGGTGGGCAAAGATCAATTGATGCGCTTCGCCCCCGATTGGGCGGCTGAGAATGCTCCCAAGCCCATAAGCACGCCGCCAGCGGCCGCACCGAAACCAGCCTCCACATCCAGCCGGCTAGTGCCCGCAGCGGCGAAGGCAAGCGCCAAGCCGAAAGCAGCCGCTAAGCCCAAGGCCAGCTCGGCCAAGAAAAAAGCCAAGCTCAAAAAGGCAGCGTCTGCCAAAAAGAAACCGCCCGCCAAAAAAGTTGCCAAACCGAAAGCCAAGAGCGGCGCAAAAAAGAAGAAGAAAAAATAACACACTAAAATACGACCCCCATCGGGGTCGTTTTTATCTAAAATACTCGCGATCTAATCTCGGTTTCATCGCTCTGCCCGGAATGACAGTAACCCGAAGGTTGGTATTCCGGGCAAGCTTTTTTAAGAAGCACGTCCGTACTTGAGATTGAGTTCAGCAATGCGCGCCGCAAGTTCCAGGCCCAGCTGCTTTTTTGTTGCGCGCCAGACCCAGTTACCCATCACCGTGCTGGGATAATTCATGCGCGCCAGGCTGCCCAATTCAAGAAAATCTTGCAGCGGAGCGATCGTAAGCGCGGCGCGCGACTTCCACAGCGATCGCAACATGTCCCAGGCGATATGCTCAGCATCACTATTTAAATAGTCGAGACACCATTTGCGTTCGGCTTCGGGCGCATTTTTGAACCAACCCACTGAGGTGTCGTTATCGTGAGTGCCGGTGTAAGCCACGCAATTTTCTGGATAGTTGTGTGGCAAGAAGCGATGATTCATATCTTCGTCAAAGGCAAATTGCAAGATCTTCATACCAGGCAATTTGAATTGTTCACGCAAAGCCAGAACTAATGGTGAACGCTCACCGCCCAGGTCTTCAGCGATCAATGGTAGATCGCCCAAATCTTTCTTGACCGTTTCGAAAAAATCGGCGCCCGGTCCCAGTTCCCAGGTTCCATGCATGGCGGTGGTTTCGTCGGCGGGTATGGCATAGTAGTCAGCGAAGCCACGGAAATGGTCCAGGCGAATCACATCCACCATGCCGAGCACGGCGCGCAAGCGCGCCAGCCACCAAGCGTAGCCTTCGGCCTTGTGCACCTCCCAGCGATAAAGCGGATTGCCCCACAGTTGCCCGGTGACGGAGAACATGTCCGGTGGCACGCCAGCCACGCGCAATGGATAACCTTCCTCATCCAACTCGAATAGCTCGCGGTGGCACCAAACATCGAAGCTGTCATGCGCCACGTAAATGGGCAGATCGCCGATCAAGCCGATGTTGAGCTCGGCCATGCGCTGACGCAGGCGCGCCCACTGGCGGAAGAATAAAAATTGCTGAAAGGCGAAATAGGATTGCTCCGTGGCGTGATCTTTTTTGGCTTTTGCCAACGCATGCGGCTCGCGGTGGCGTATGGGAGCCGGCCAGGTGATCCACGCCCGTTGTTCATGTTTGGCCTTAAGCGCCATGAACAGGCTGTAATCTTCCAGCCATTCTGCTTGCTGTGCGCGAAAGCCGTCGAACTCCTTTTGCAACTTAGGAAACTTTTTCAGCCGCATGAAGGCAACTTGAAAGAGACCGCGCTTCCACTCAATGACACGTGGGTAATCCACTAGGGTTGGTTCGAATGCAGGGGCATTTTGCAAATGCTCCTTATCGATCAACCCTTCTTCGGCAAGAAATTCGGGACTAATTAACAAAGGATTGACGGCAAAAGTAGAAAAGGACTGATAAGGTGAATCACCGTAACCGGTCGGCCCCAATGGCAGCACCTGCCACCAGCGCGTGCGCGCCACGGCTAGCATCTCGAGCCAGGCGTGCGCTTCGGGACCCAGGTCGCCGATGCCATAAGGGCCTGGCAGGCTAGTCACGTGCAGCAAAATGCCGGATTTGTGTTGAAAGTTCATGATGTGATGACGTAAGTCACCGATTGTACACAACAAAGTTGCGCTGATATTTCAGAAAAAGCAAACATGGTAGACTGAGAAACGGCCTCGCAATCGCCGCCCACCCTACTAAAACCCTGCGTGCGAACTTTCGCGCGAGTATTTTCACTGGAGCGAACATGGAATACACACATCTCGGACGGACCGGACTTGAAGTGAGCCGTCTGTGCCTGGGCACGATGAACTTCGGACCCAAGACAACGGAAGCAGACAGCTTTGCCATCATGGACAAGGCGCTTGATCTGGGCATCAATTTCTTCGACACGGCCAACGTATATGGCTGGAAGCTCGGCGAAGGCTACACCGAGCAGATCATCGGACGCTGGCTGGCGCAGGGCGGCGGGCGACGCGAGAAAGTGGTACTTGCCACCAAAGTATTCGGCCGCTTGGGCGATTGGCCCAACCAACGGCGCCTTTCCGCGCTGCACATCCGCGCCGCCTGCGAAGGCAGCTTGCGCCGCCTGCAGACCGACCACCTCGACCTATATCAAATGCACCACATCGATCGCAATTCGCCGTGGGAAGAAGTCTGGCAGGCGATGGAAGTGCTGGTGCAACAGGGCAAGGTCATCTATGTGGGCAGCAGCAACTTCGCCGGTTTTCACATTGCGCAAGCCCAGGCCGAAGCCAAGGCGCGCAATTTTATGGGGCTGGTGTCGGAACAAAGCTTATACAACCTAACCGCCCGTTTGATCGAACTTGAAGTGATCCCTGCGTGCCAGGAATTTGGCCTAGGCCTCATTCCTTACAGTCCGCTGGCAGACGGCACTTTGGGCGGAGCTTTTGAAAAGGGAAGCCGCCGCGAGGAACAAGACAACCAAAATGATATCAAGCAGAAAGAAGCTCAGTTCAAGGCCTATGAGAAGCTGTGCAATGAGCTGGGTGAAAGTCCAGCGACTGTGGCGCTGGCCTGGCTGTTGCACAACCCCGTAGTGACCGCCCCCATCATCGGGCCGCGCACGATGGAGCAGCTGGAAAGCAGCCTGGCGCCGTTGAAATTGAAACTAAGCACCGAAACCCTGCAGAAGCTGGACGAGATCTGGCCTGGCCCCGGCGGGACGGCGCCCGAAGCCTACGCCTGGTGAGGAAATAATTGGCTAAAACAGAATCCTTGCCCGCCAAGAAACGCATCGCCCTGGTGGCCCACGACGGCCGCAAGGACGACTTGCTGGATTGGGTGTTGCACAATAAAGCCATCCTCACCAAGCATGAATTGTTTGGCACTGGCGGAACCGGGACACGCATTGAGGAACGCAGCGGGCTGAGTGTGAGCCGCTTCATGAGGGGACCGCTGGGTGGCGACCAGCAGATCGGCGCGGCCATCGCCACACGCCAGCTGGATATGCTGGTCTTCTTCTGGGATCCGCTAGAGCCGCAACCGCACGACCCCGATGTCAAAGCGTTGCTGCGCCTGGCCGTCTTGCACAACATCCCGACAGCTTCGAACCGCGCCACAGCTGATTTCCTGATCACTTCCCCATTAATGAACGAAACATACGAGCGCGCCATGCCCGATTTCCGTCGCCGCTTGCGCGAGGAACGTGAAGACGAATAGGGGACAGGTTTCTAAACCTGTCCCTACGACCAAAGGAGTTGTTCCAATTCAAGCCAACAATTCGATCACGCTCATCGAGGGTATCCGCGTGGGCCATGCGCAGGACGCGAAAGCCCTGACCGGCTGCACGGTGGTGCTATGCGAAAAAGGCGCGGTGGCCGGCGTGGACCAGCGTGGCGGCGCGCCCGGCACGCGTGAGACGGATGCTCTACAACCCGTGCATTTGGTCAGCAAAGTGCAAGCCATTGTGCTTGCAGGCGGCTCAGCCTTTGGGCTGGACGCCGCCGGCGGCGCGGTGCGCTATTTGGAAGAACGCAAAGTCGGTTTCACCGTCGGCAAAGTTAGAGTCCCTATCGTGCCAGCCGCCATTTTATTTGACTTAGGCATCGGGTCGGCCACGCGGCGCCCGGATGCCAAGATGGGTTACCAGGCTGCTTTGAATGCCAGCCGCAAAGCGCCCGCCGAAGGCAACGCCGGCGCGGGCATGGGCGCCACCGTCGGCAAAATGCTCGGCATGAAGCAGGCGACGAAGGGCGGCATCGGCTCAGCTGCCATGGAGATAGGCGGCGGAGTCCAGGTCGCCGCCATCGTGGCTGTCAATGCCTTCGGGGATGTGATCGACCCAGACACTGGCGAGATCGTGGCCGGGGCGCGCAGCATCAAAAAAGGTTCGTTCAAGATCGGCAAAGGCGTCTTCGCAGATAGCATGCAAGTGATGAAGAGCCTGGCGGGCCGCAGCATCCTGGCGCTTGCCCAGCGCGGCAACACAGTCATTGGCGTAGTGGCAACTAACGCCAAGTTCGACAAGGATCAGGCCACCAAGGTGGCGCGCATGGCCATGAATGGGTTGGCGCGCACCATCCGACCAGCCAACACTATGTTGGACGGCGATATGTTGTTCGCCATCGCAACCGGCAAAAAGAAAGCGGACGTTAATATCGTCGGTGCCTACGCGGCCGAGGTAGTGGCGGAGGCGGTGCTGCGCGCCGTGCGCGCAGCCAAAAGCGCGGGCGGCCTCCCTGCCGCTCGGGATCTTTCAGGCTAGTCGAGGAATATTCCATTGGACTTGAGAATTTTCAGCCAAGCTAACTTTTCGTTCAGATAAGGGTTAACAAAAGTAGTAATTTATCCAACTCATTGATCAAGGAGACGAACATGTTGATGAACCGTATTATGGGGGCGCTTACCTTCAAGAGCCAGGTGTATGGCGAGGTCGAAAAGGATCCATACTTTACTACCACTGCCTGGGCTATCGTGGCAATAGTCGCATTTGTGAATCAATTAGTCGTTTATTTATCGGATGCAAGCGCGGGGATTATTGGTCTTGTGTTGGGCACTGTGATTGGAATTGCTGCATTTGCGGTGGCCGCGTTCGTTATTGCCTGGGTGGGCAAATCCCTCTTTAAGGCCGATGTGTCTTTCGAGGAAATCGTTCGCGCGGTAGGTCTGGCGGAAATTTGGGGGGTCTTTGGCATCCTGGGGCTACTTGGCTCATTTGCCCTCCCGCTTACCTGTCTAGTTTCCCTGCTCACCCTAGTCTCTTTCTTCATTGCAGCAAAAGAGGCTTTGGATCTCGAATGGGCACAGACCGTTGTGACCGTTGTGATTGGATACTTTGTCCTTTTGGTGGTCGTTGCGGTTATCGGCGGCTTTGTTGGTTTGGGCGCTGGCGTTGCTGGCACCTTGCTCAACCAATAACTCCTAACTACGATGTAATAAAAGAGGCGCCACACAAGGGCGCCTTTTTTATTTTGGCGGTTTAGTTAATTCTGTTAGCAACTCTCGCAACTCTGCGTCGAATTGCGATTTAGGCACCACCTTATCGGCGCCTGCGTGGCGGGCAGCGGCCAGGCGGCGCGGGTTCATGTGTGAACCAAAGGCCAGCCAGGGGACAGCGGCAGTGGCCGCGTCTGCTTTGGCGGCACGGATCCAGTGCGGCCAGGGCAAACTCGTGTTGAGATCCAAGACGATCAGGGCTGGCGGACCATTTTGCAGGCGCGCAATGAAGGCGGACGGCTCTTCGGGGACGTCCAGCCACTCCGTTTCGTAACCTAACGCTTTGGCAATTTCATTCGAACGGGTGACAAAAAACAGGTCGGTGATGAGACCGAGGATATATTGGTTTTTGGACACGGCGGAATTCTAACCTCTTGGCAGAGCAAACTCATTGCTGGCATAATGCGACGGCATCGTTGAAACCAATGGCAAAAAAGAATACAACTCCTAACGAAATAGAGATCAGCAAGGAGCAGGCGCGGCGCTTCCTACTGAGCCACCATTACCTGTGGCCGCCACGCCAGCTCAAAGGCAGCGCCGGCGTTTTGCAGTACCTGGAGCGCGTCGGCTGCATCCAGTTCGACCCGATCAACGTGGTGGGCCGCAACCCGGATCTGGTGCTTCAGGCCAGAATAGCAAATTACACGCCACAACTTTTGGAAAGCATGCTCTATAAGGAGCGCAGCCTTATTGACGGTTGGGACAAATTGGCCGCCATCCATCCCACCAAGGATTGGCCGCATTTCAGTCGCTTCCGTTTGGATTTGCAGAAAAGATTTGAAGGCAATGCAAGCGCCGCCCCGATCCACAAAGTGCTCGACCTCGTGAGGGACGCTATTCGCGAACGCGGGCCGCTTTCCTCGATCGAAATCGAGCACGCCGAGCAATTGCAATGGGATTGGGGCTTTCCCGTGCGGGCTGTGCGGGCTGCCATGGACATGCTTTATAGCATGGGCGAGTTGGGCGTCCATCACCGCGTCAATACACGGCGTGTGTTCGATCTCACAGAAAATCTCATTCCTCGGAAGATCATCCAGGCACGAGACCCCCACGCCAGCACAGCAGATTACGAAGACTGGCATGTACTGCGCCGCATTGGCGGGCTCGGGCTGGCACACACTGGCTCAGGCGATAGCTGGTTGGGAATTCCGGGGCCTAGTTCAACTAAGGCGACGCGACGCAACGCGGCCATCAAGCGCCTGGTCGAAAAGGGAAAAGCCATCCGCGTGCGCGTCAAAGGTTTGCCAAAAGAGCCATACTTTATCCGCGCCGCCGATCTGGATACACTGGAAAACGCCGGCCGCGGCCGCCAGCCGCAACCGAAGGCTGCCATCCTCGGCTCATTGGACAATTTGATGTGGTCTCGCAAGACCCTAAGCCGGCTATTCGATTTCTACTACAGATGGGAAGTTTACGTGCCCGAGGAAAAACGCAAATATGGATATTACGTGCTGCCCGTGCTTTATGGCGATCGTTTTATAGCTCGCTTCGACCCGGCTTTCCACAAGCCCAGCCGCGTCCTCACTATCCAAAATTGGTGGTGGGAAAAAGGCATTAACAAGAAAGACGAAGCCATGCTTACCGCCCTGCGCGCAGGCATGCAAGCCTTTTATAAATACTTGAATACGCATAAAGTTAATTTGGGCGATGCAGTAAAGAAGGACCGAGCTTTGAAAGAAATCCTGCGCGCCGCCTAAGGAGCGAGATCGGTAAGCATCTCCAGCTCGCCGGGTAGCGCCCCCACCCGCCAAACGCGCAGGTTTGCCAGCGTGCGGGCGCCAGATGAATAATCAACTACATACAAATCGTTTAGCACTAGGTAAGTCCCCAAATCCTCCAAGGCGGATGCAACAGCTTCCGGGCTCAAGCCATCGTAGCCCTCGGCGAGAATGGCATCTTGCAACGCGCGGCGGGCGAGGTCCACAGCGCCGGCCATTTGCAAATAACCCCAATCCGTCCATTCGCCGTCTAGTGAAGACTGAGCCAGCAGATCGCCGGCAAATTCAATCCCAGCATTTTGCTCTTCGGACCACCAAGCCCAGGCTGAAGTGAGATAGAGACCTTGGGCGTAAGAGGGGTCAAAGAGATAATCGTAGAGCTGGGTGTCATACGCGAACCCCGGCGCGGCGATCACAAAGCGTTCGGCCAGGCCCAGGTCGTGCAAAGCATTGAGCAAGGCGGCCAGGCCGAACGAACGCGCGTTAGTGTATATGACGTTGGCATTGGCGTCGCGGGCGGCGTAAATGAAATCGAAAACATTGGCATTTTCATCAGCGGCCAATTCGCTCTGCAGAACGACCTCAACTCCAAGGTCTGCTGCATCAGCGAGCAACTCGGGAGAAGCTGACTGACCGCTCAACTCGGCGGGCCAAGTCAGCAGCGCCAAGCGGATCTGGCTGCCCGCCCCTTCAGGCTGGCGCCCGGCCCAATTAGTTGCCAGATCCTCCAGCCAGAATGCCAGGTGCGCAGACGGCGAGGCGTCTAAGCCGAAGAGAAACCCACCCTCATGAGTGAAGAAACCGGGGCTAAGGGTAAGGACCTCATCTTCGCTGAGTACTGCTTGAAGAGCGCCCTCAGAGACCGGGTCGCAAATCAACACAAGCGAAGCATCCTGAAACTGGCGCAGCAAACGCGTTTCGGCACGCGTGGCGCCGTCCGCGGTGCCGAGCGTGTCGGCGAAGTGCAAGTCCAGTTCGGCGCCAAAAATGCCGCCATCAGCATTGATGGCGGCGACCATATCCTCGACCGCGGCAATGCGGCTGGCATTGGCGCCAGCCAGCGGACCAGACTTGGCGCAGAGATGGATGAGTGGAATGGTTTCGCCGCTCAGGTCGGGAGTATTCTCGGGCGTGGGAGAAACGGTTGGCGTGGCAGGGAGTGCGCTCGGGTCATGGGTTGCGCTAACCGGCGTGCCATTGATCACAATGGGTGTGCTTGTTGAAACCGGCAAGCCCGACTCGCAGGCGGCCAGAAATAATAGAATTGCGAAAGAGCTTCGAAAGATGGAGCGGCTGAGCAAGGGAGAAGCTAACCCAGATTGGCGTAAAGCTGGTCGGTCTTGGCGGCCATGATGAAATCGTTCTCATGCAAACCTTTGATCTTATGCGTCCACCAGGTAACGGTGACCTTGCCCCACTCCGTGACGATCACGGGATGGTGTCCCTGCTCCTCGGCAAGCTCGCCGACCTTCTGAGTGAAGGTAAGCGCCTGGGCGAAGTCTTTGAATTTGAAACTCCGGCGCAAGCGAGGGATACTTTTTTCTTCAACCACTTCCCAATCGGGAACCTGCTTGCGATACTCCTCGATCTGAGCGCGGTCTAATGGCGGCTCATCACCGCGGCATGGAACGCAAATCTTGTCGGTTAATTTTTCCGTTGCCATTTGAATTGAAACGATTATACCGTTTATAATGACATGGCATGCCGGTGGCAGCTACCCGGCTTATCAAAACTGCGGCGAGAACGCTGCATTTAAGCATGCTGCCGTTCTCTTTTGATTTTTATGTATAGAGTGACTAGGAGAAAAGATGGGCACAAAAAAGTCTGACCTTAAAGATCTTACTGTTTTGGGGCGAAGCGCAAAACCCAGCAAAAAGCTGGAGGCGTTTCCGAACAGGACTCCGGATCGTTATTACCTGATAACCCTGGAAACAAACGAATTCACTTGCATCTGCCCGATGACGGGGCAGCCAGACTTTGCCAACATCCTGGTCGAGTATGCGCCCGATCAGAAAATAGTCGAGTCCAAATCGTTCAAACTGTATCTCTGGTCCTATCGCAATGAGGGCGCGTTTCACGAGCACGTGGTCAACAAGATCCTGGATGATCTGGTGGCCGCACTGGACCCGCACTATTGCAAAGTGACCGGCGCCTTCAACGTGCGCGGCGGCATCGGCATTACTGTGGAAGCCGAACACGTGAAGACCGAAGAAGCCAAAGCAGCGGTGCTTGACTAGTCAATTTTATTAAGGAGATCAGCAGTGAAAGAAAAAGGCTATCGTTGGCTCCCCTTCATCAGCGCCATCTTCGTCACCACGCTTATCGTTTCCAACATTGTGGCGGTCAAATTGGTGCAAATTTTCGGGTTGGTGCTGCCCGCAGCTGTCGTATTGTTCCCGGTGGCCTACATTTTTGGCGATATTCTCACAGAAGTTTATGGCTACTCTCGAGCTCGACGGGTAATCTGGACTGGGTTCTTCTGCAACTTGCTGGCGGTGTTAGCTATCACGATCACTATTGGTCTACCTGGGGCTAGCTTCTGGATCTTGAGTGGGTTCGATAACGCAAGCAGCGCCCAGCAGGCATTCCAAGCTGTGTTGGGCTTCTCGCCGCGGCTATTGGCTGCCTCGTTTATTGCCTACCTGGCTGGCGAGTTCCTGAATTCCTTTGTGCTAGCTAAGCTTAAAGTGCGCACGCTTGGACGACTTTTATGGCTGCGCACCATTGGCTCCACGATAGTGGGCGAAGGTGTGGATTCAGCCATTTTTATCAGCCTGGCTTTCTGGGGAATTATTGAACCAGCGGGCCTGGCTAGTACCATCT
>JBKJWG010000219.1:0-6691 GCA_046716985.1 Anaerolineales bacterium
CAAGACCGGCTTCTATCTCGACCAGCAGATTAACCGATCAATGGTTCAGCAACTTTCAAAAGGCCGTCAAGTCTTGGATTGCTTTTCCTACACCGGCGCTTTCGCCGCCCACGCTTACAAGGGTGGGGCGACGGACGTGACCCTCATCGACGATTCCGCCAACGCGCTGGCCCGGGCCGCCGAGAACCTGCGCCTCAATAATTTGCCTGCCGACCACGCCGAATATATGGATGGCGACGCCTTCCAGGTGCTGCGCCGCCTGCGCGACCAGGCCCGCCAGTTCGATATGGTCATCCTGGACCCGCCCAAATTCGCGCCCACCAAGGCCACCGCCGAGCGTGCCGCGCGCGGCTACAAAGATATCAACCTGCTGGCGCTCAAGCTGCTGCGCCCCGGCGGCTTGCTGGTCACCTTTTCCTGCTCCGGCGGCGTGGACGCCGCCTTGTTCCAGAAGATCGTGGCCGGCGCCGCTCTGGATGCCGGCATCGAAGCGCGCGTCCTCATGCGCCTCAGCCAGGCCGCCGATCACCCCGTGGCGCTCAATTTCCCTGAAGGCGAGTATTTGAAGGGGTTGGTCTGCGAAATCGGCTGAACTATGTTTTGGGCGAATTTTCTTCATTTCTATCAACCTCCCAACCAGAAGAAGGTCTGGGTAGATCGGATTACGCAGGAGTCCTACCGACGGGTTTTGCAAGGCTTGTTGGATAACCCGACCGCCCGGGCGACCTTTAATATCAACGGAGTTCTTTTTGACCTTTGGGAGGAGTTTGGGCACCAAGATGTCATTGTGCTGGTCCAACATCTATTGGACCGAGGCCAGATCGAGTTGACCGGTTCTGCCAAGTATCATCCGCTGCTTCCGAAACTGCCGGAGGATGAGATTAAGCGTCAGATTGAACTCAATGCCGAAACTTTTAAAAAATACTTCGGCTCCTACCGACCCAAGGGCTTTTTCCCCCCTGAAATGGCTTACGACGGTAAAGTGGCCAAAGTCGCCAAGGAGATGGGTTTTGCTTGGGTCATCGCCGAGGAGCTTTCCTTTCCCGGCAAGGTTCGTTATGACCGCGTCTACCAAGACCACGAAACGGGGATCTTTTTATTCTTCCGCGAGAGGGACACCTCCTACAAGATTCTTTCCGGACAGGTGAGGACCGGAAAGCGTTTTCTGGATTCTTTGCGGGCTCGCGTGAACCAAAATGAATATCTTTTGACGGGTATGGACGGGGAAACTTTTGGTCACCACCGTCCGGGAATGGATCGGGCTTTGGTGGAGTTGATGACCTTGCCGGAGTTCCCAACCGTTTTAATTTCTGAAATTCCGGAGAAGTTTCCCCAAATTGAGTCCGTTGTTCCTCGGCCCTCTACCTGGGCTCTAATGGAAAAAGATCTGGAGAAAAAGCTTCCTTTTGCTCGCTGGGACGACCCGCAGAATGAGATCCATAAGTTGCAGTGGCAGCTCACCGCAATCGCAATCGAGGCCGTGCGGGATTCGAAAGTAAAAAGTAAAAATGATAAATGGGATAAAGCGCGGAAATTACTTGATCGCAGCCTGCATAGCGACCAGTATTGGTGGGCAAGCGCGCGACCGTGGTGGTCTCTGGAAATGATCGAGCGCGGCGCCCACGAACTCAAGGAGACAATCTTGGCTGTGCCGGATGTTTCAAGAGAAACCCAGCAGAAGGCGCGGGATCTTTACTTTGCAATTTTGACCATCGCTTTTGCCTGGCAAAGATCGGGTCGGGTTGAGGAGATGGCGCGGATGGAAGATGAGGAGATCCGCATGCACACCTATGCGGCCTTGGGCAGCCTGCCGAAAGTAGAAATCGAAAAGATGATCGCGCACCTTCGCCAGGAGATGGAGGACGTGGCGGAAGCGCAAGAATTTGAACGAGCGGCGCAAATTCGAAACCGCATTAAAGAGTTGCAGGATTATCTATAAATACATTAGCTCGTAAAAGTGAAAAGATTTAAAGACCTGTTCAAAAAATTGAACTTCCGACACCAAAAGGTGTTTCACCGGGTCCCGCAGGTGTGGTTGTGGTTGGGGAACTGAATGGTCAGCGCGAGGTTTTTAAGGCCCACCCGGTGGCGCTCAACTTCCCCGAAGGCGAATATTTGAAGGGTCTGGTGGGCGAGGTAAGCTAGATTTACTACGTCTACACAATCTACGTCAACGCGTGCTAGGAGCTGTAGGGGCGGGTTTAAAACCCTCCCTCTCGATTCCTAACTTTCAACGATACTGGAATGGCGAAAAACTCCCTTGGCGATTTTCGAATCTTTGGGCGACTGATTCCCGTTTGTATAATTTCTCATATTCAATACGCCATTCATTTAGAAGGAAGGGCGTCATACAAGCCTATTCCTGTGTTAATCGGATGAACGTTTGCCTTTTAGCTTGGCCAGGCGATGCACCATTGCGTCGTTGAGAAACTCGAACCATTCTGCCCATTGCGGTTGGGCATAATGCACGCGCATTCCAATCCATATCGGGCGAGTGCTGGCCCATGCTACCAGGAGTGGTCCGGAGAGGAGATCGTCGAGCAGGTCCAGTGTAGCGAGCTTGCGTTTGTAAAGGAGACCCATGTTTTCAAAGAGAGAAGCTACAACCAGAAGAGATATCTGATCCTCTTTGGTCGCGCTCTCCTGAAATGATTTGTAACTATCAAACTTCCATGTCGTGACGCGCTGAAAATGGCCAAGGAATGTTTCCTGGCCGAATGACGAAAACAGCCGCATAACAGTGTCGATTTGGCGGAGTCGTGATTGATTTTGGAGTTGGAAGATTGCTATGAAGACGCCAAGTGTGATAGCAAGAGGCGCAGCAACAGTCAAGATATCCCGAATCGTGTTTAGGAGCATTTATCACCTCTACAATTTATTCAGTTACACAAACTTTCTGATTGCGCATGGACGTGCAAAGCGCTCGTTAACCGTATGACGGCCCCCTTTTACCGTCCACGTTGCCCAATGGCGCGCCCCTTTTTTACTTTAAACAATATTGACAGAATATTCGGTCGGCATCACGCGTGTAAGGGGTTCACCCACTGGGGAATGTTTCTCCGCATAATCCACAATCTCGCGCAATTTTTCGGAAGAAACTCCTTCTGCACCAATGCGAATGCTGACCTTGATACTTAATGGTCCCGCAGGTATCGCGTCGCCCATTCCCAGGAGGCCGCGATCATCTGATGTGCTATCGACGCGAATTTCGAGGGTTTTCAATTCAACGCCGAGTTGTGCAGCCCGCAAGGCAATCATTATGGTTTCACAATTGGCAAGCGCGGCGCGCATCATCCAACCCGGGGATGGAGCGGTTGCTCCTCCTCCCAATCCTTTGGGCATATCGCAAATAAGCATTTGCCCGTCAGGCCCATTGGCGCGAACTCGCAATCCTTCCTCAATGGTGGCAACGGCCTCTTTATCTGCTCCGACCGCCTTATCCGGATTTTGTCTATAAAGCTCAATCACCCTCTGCAATGATTCTTGAATTTTCTTTTGATCGGACATTTTCATTTCCTTAGCAAAAGTATTTTTTACCCTGTTTCAGTTTTGCAAAACGGAATTTTGTTAAAAAAGTACCGTTCAGTTTCCGTAAATTTTCGGCTACACAAGCTGCTTGATTTTACTACCGAGTGGCTTTTCCTTAAAAGTTTGGTGCAGTTTTGGTGCTCTAGGCTAGATACAAAATACTCAATATTCACTATTTTCCATTTCCCCTGAACATTTGCCTATAGAGAACAGAGTATAAGCCTATCAACCCTATAGACACCAGCATACAAAAACTTATTGATATTGCTTGACAAGCTTGTCCAATTGCACTCAATCTCACTAAACTATGCTATTAATACACACCTCGCCCGCCACGGCGCGAATGTGCTCCACTGATTGCTGAGTTGGGATTCGGCTGCTGAAAGCGTAACGGGGACCCTGGTTCCGGCGCCTGCTCAGAACAGTTCGAGCGCTCAACCGAGTGCGGACGAGAAGAAAAAAAACAACCAACAAGCCAGCCTAGGATGGCTTGTTGGTACTCGTATACGGCCGCATGCCGGACGAGAAGAATTGGAATAAAGGGGCGAGCGTTTGTTTTTGCGCGCCTATCGTCAAGGGCAGAACTCCACCCAGGCATCCAGCTCGCGCTTCTTCAAGATGGCCCTGAAGCCCAGGGCGGCGGCTTCGCTGCAGAAATCGGCTGTGCTCATGCCTTCTTCAACATATTCGATGGCGAAGACCGGCTTGCCGCGCTCGATAAAGAGCGACATGTCCGCGCACCAGCCTTGCGCAAAACAGCTTTCGAGCAGCGCCCAATCGAAATACGGCTCAAGCTCGACGGCCAATTCGGGGATGTTCTTCACCCCGATCGCCAGGCCGCGAGCGTGCGCCTCTTCTGCAAGCCAACGCGCATAGTCAATAGCTTGGTCACGCGTTATATCAAATCCGGTTTCATTGGTGAAGCCATCCATGTTGTCAGGGTCCACGCCATCGAAGCCTTTCGCCGCGCACAGGTCCAGGCGCGCTTGCATGAGCGGCTCCAGAACGGCCAGGTTGCCAACGTCGAGCCAGCGCTCGCCGGGCCAACCTTCGTAATCTCGGCCGATTACTTCGGTGGGGAAATCTGCGGCGTCAGGCCGCCAATCCTCCCAGGCGCCCGCGTTTAGGTAACAGATGACCTGCTTGCCTTGCGCATGCAGTTCCGTTACCAGGCTAGCCGGTGCATCGAAGAGATCGAGATCGTAAACTTCGACATCGAGAGATGTGTCGATCTCGCCGCTGAATTGGATCTGCCAGCTGCTGCCAACATCTGGATGCCACCAAGTTGGCGTTTCAGTTTCTGCAACGGGGGCGGATTGGCTTGGCGTGGGCTGCAACGTAGCAAGCGGCCGTGTTTTGGTGGTGATCAGAGAGGAGCTGGCGGCGGTTTGCCCTTGCGCGGAGGAGCAGCCACAGAGAAATATAGCGAAGAGCACAATCGCCAGCTTCACGAGCGCAAGTGTAGCGGAAATCACTCCTACCAGCTGAAAAATAAAGGCGCTTGGCAATTCGCCAAGCGCCTTAAAGGTGGAGATGGCGGGAATCGAACCCGCGTCCGAAAGATTAGGTCCACGAACCTCTACGAGCGTAGTCGGTTGTTCTGTCGCCGTGTGGCCCACAATCGACAAGGGGGTCCGCGCGGCCATCCGTTTTGTCTTAAGTGCGAGTAACGGAGTTTCGCACAGCACTCCGGCATTGTCTCGCCTGTTCTCGCCCAGCCGGAGGGAGGGCGAGGCAGACGCGGCTCACAAGGAGCCGGACAACTCTTAGCTAGCCGGTCTTACGCGGCGAGTGGAAGAGTTGCGTACTGAGTGCTTTTGGCACTTGTTTTTTGCGCTGAGTTTAACGAGGTCGGCGCCGCTCGGCTCGCAGTTCGGGTCCAGCCTCAATCGTCGAAGCCAGTCATCCCCGAGGCCGAAATTATAGCAGGGCTGTGTAGGTATTGTATAAGACAGGAAGCTAGCGCTGCGCGTAATCTCCACAATCCCTAATGCGTCCCTCCATATTTTCTCTACATTCGATTGATATAGTAACCACACAACAGACTAACGAATGGAAGGATAGCTATGAAGGCAATTGTTTACGAAAAATACGGCTCACCTGATGTGCTCGAACTACGCGAGATCGAGAAGCCGGTCGTCGCTGACGACGAAGTGCTGGTGCGAGTGCACGCGTCTTCCGTGAACCCAGCAGAGTGGTACGCAATGACGGGACTGTTCATTGCCCGATTGGGGAGCGGCCTGCTCAAACCAAAGGACACCAGGTTGGGGGCTGATTTTGCGGGAGTGGTTGAGGCGGTGGGTGCCAACGTGAAGGACTTCAAAGCGGGGGACGAGGTGTACGGCGGGAGAACTGGCGCATTCGCGGAGTATGTAACCGTTCGCAACGCGATCGCGCGCAAAGCTTCTAATCAGACTTTTGCGGAGGCGGCAGCCGTCCCCATAGCAGCGCTGACCGCGTTGCAGGGATTGCGCGACTATGGAAAGATCCAGCCGGGACAGAAGGTCTTGATCACGGGCGCGTCGGGCGGCGTGGGGACTTATGCCGTACAGATCGCCAAGGCGTTCGGCGCCGAGGTGACCGCTGTATGCCGCACACAGAACGTAGAGCTCGTGCGATCTCTTGGCGCTGACTACGTGATCGATTACACCCGAGAGGACTTCACTCAAAGCGAGCGACGTTACGACCTGGCGTTCGAGATCGCAAGCACCCGCTCGTGGGCGGAGTACAAGCGCATCCTCAAGCACGATGCGATCATGGTGCTGGTGGGGGCGCCAAAGGGAGATCGGGTGATCGGGCCGTTGAACCGTATTATCAAGCTGCGATTGGCATCGCTGAGGGCGAGTCAGAAACTGGTTTTCTACATAGCCAAATTCAATCGAGAGGATCTAGCCGTGTTGCGAGACCTCATCGAGGCTGGAAAGGTGCGCTCAGTCATAGACCGCCAGTATGAGCTAAGCGAACTCCCAGAGGCGATGCGACACCTTGGCACAGGTCACGCCCGTGGAAAAGTCGTCGTCACTATGAAAGCCGAAAAGAACTGAGTAGATAACCAGGAGCAGAAAGAAGAATTTGTCGTTCCTTGTGCTCCTGGTTATCTCACTTCCCTTATACTTTCAATATGTCCGTACTCATCCTGTTTGTAGATGACGAACCCAAGATC
>JBKJWG010000220.1:0-6057 GCA_046716985.1 Anaerolineales bacterium
ATCTCGGCCGTAGCCGGGTCGCCATCCGGAATCTTGTCCAAAATTTCCAAGCGGCTGCTGCCCGCTTCAGGATGCAGGGCGCGGATCTGGTCGGCCACGTCGCCCAGCACAGTCAGCCCGCGGATGCCGAGAAGGTCCATCTTTACCAGCCCCATGCGTTGCACACCGCCCAGATCGTATTGCGTGATAGTCATACCCTTGCCGGAATATTGGGTCGGCACCAGATCGTTCAGCGGACCCGAACTGATCACGATGCCACCCGGATGGATCGAGAGGTGGTTGGGCGAATCCAAAATAGCTTCGGCTTGCTTGAATATCAAGCGCGAGCGTTCATCGTTGAAGCGACTTTCCAGTTCGCCATAAGGCTTGTCACTCGTTTCGGGCAGGCTGCCCGGCGGCCCCCAAAAGCGATAGGGCAGTATGTCCACCATGGTTTTGATTTGTGCTGGCGGCAAGCCATGCGCTTTGGCCACTTCCCGCAGCGCTGAACGGCGTCGAAAACGATTGATGGTCGCCACCATCGCCACTCGCTCGCTGCCGTAATGTTCATATACATGGCGGATGACAATGTCGCGCCGCAACGAACAGATATCCGTGTCGATATCGGGCGGGGTGGGGCGCGCCGGGTTTAAGAAGCGCTCGAAATAAAGATTCAGGCGAACTGGGTCGGGCGTGGTGATGCCCAGGCAGTGCGCCACTAATGATGAGGCCGCCGAGCCGCGCGAGGCGATGGGCACGTCAGCCTGGCGCGCAAACGAAAGGATCTCCTCCATGATGAGGAAAAGAGTCGTGTAGCCGCTATTGCTTATTCCTTCCAGTTCATGTTCGAGCCGCGTCTCGATCTCCGGTGTAATTTCGGGATACAGTTTGAGCGCGCCTTCATATGCCTTTGTACGCAACGCATCAATGGGCGTTTGCCCATTTGGTAACTCCAGCTCCGGAAAATTGGGCTGGTCCAGCGGCAATTCGAAATTGCAGCGGGATGCGATTTCTTCTGTGGCTGCCAGCGCCTCCGGGAGGGCGGAGAAGCGCGCTTGCATTTCTTCGTTGCTCGGGAAATAGGAATACGCCGGCGCCGCTGCATTGGCTGGCAGGCGCTCTAAGCTCACGTTCAGCCGCATTGCAGCCAGTGTGCGTTGCAGTTCGGCTTGCTCCGCTTGCATGTAATAGATGGGCCAAGTTGCTACCAAGCTTAAGCCAAATGCTTTGGCCATAGCTTGGAATGGTTCAGCGCTGCCGTTCGGCTTTGCAGCTTGTAAATAAAGCCGGTCGCCAAGTAACGCTTTAAGAGCAGTCAAAGGATGGCGCTCACCCGTTTCCCTCGCCATTGGCCGCGGCGCGGCCAAGCAGATCAGACCCAAATGATTTTTCTGCAATTCGTCTAGCGGCAGCGGGCGCGTTTCATTGTTTGAGTCACGGAGCAACCATGAGCTCAATCGGCACAAGCTCACCCATCCTGCGTTGTCCGCCGCCAACAGGGTTAGCGGCAGGCTGCCGCTTTGGCGCGCCTGCAAATTCACTTCCATGCCCAAGATCGGTTTTACAGCTTCAGCCTGGCAAGCCAGCGTGAATTCGATCGAACCTGATAGCCGGTTGTGATCCGTAAGAGCGATGGCAGGTTGACCCGCTTTGGCGGCGGCCGCGGCCAGTTGGGCCGGCTTGGGGATGCCGGCCAGCAGCGAATAATGCGAGTGAGCAGCCAGGTGAACAGGCATAAGAACTTATGTTCTAATCAGAATTATAATACGCAATATTTCTCTAAGAAAATATTGCGAAAGATGGGCTGGAGCTAGGGTTGGTACGAGTTTACAAAGTTGTCGTAAACGAACGGGCACATCACGTTGTAGCGTTCTGCTTCATCAAAATCAAAATAAAGGGGATCCCACCCCATGTCCGTTTTGCACGCCGTGGTCCCGTAGTGGACGTCGGACCCGGGTTCCGCAAACGAATGCATGATCTCGTGCACTACACTGGCGGCCGTGAAGTAGGTGGGCGTGGATGCGTACAAGTTCTGCAGGGCGTTCTCGCATATTTGGTAGCCGTTGTGTTCCACGCAAACCAGGCCATCCTGGCCGCGGCACTCTCCGTTGCTCGAGACCGCGCTTTGGATCGTATCGGTACCGGCGTAGCCACAGGCGGCGTAATGATGCCTGAAGTGAATCACCGCAACGTACATTTGGTCGCTGCCATATATGGGAGAAACGAATATATTCGCAAAGCCGCTGGGCGCCGTAATTTCGCGCGCGTAGCCGCCATATAGTTTAGCCACGTCATCGTCCCCAAAGGAGAAAATAATAATTCCGTTGGGCAGATTATCGCTGTGAGTGTTCATGTAATTTTGGGTCACAACATCCACCGAACTTCCGCTGTCGTCCTCTACATAATCAATTAACTTCAGGCCGAATTTCGTTATCCGATAAAGAATGGCGTTGGCATCCGCGATCACGGCGTCCACCTCTGCCTGGCTGACTGGTTCTGAGGTGGTATCCACGATCACGGCTACGTTGAACTAGCCAATGGGCTCAGGTGTCGGTTTCAATGTGGCCGTTTCCACTGCCGCTAGAGTTTCTGTTTCTATGGATTCAAGCGAGGGAGCTGCCTGGATGGCCTGCAGCGTAGCCGTCGGCTCGGCCGCGCCGCTACAAGCAGCAAGGGCGGCCATCGTCATGATCGCTACGAAGTTCTTGTAAGGTAATAGGGCTTTATACAAGTGGGCTCATTATAAGCTAGTCCAACTCCGCCTTGGCTTGCCCTATGCCCCGCTATTCCTTGTATCCGCTCAAAGTCATCAACTCCTTCGATTGCCAGCGAAATTTCTAACGGATTTCTTTATGCTCTTTATGCTAGTTCGTTGAAACTGGCCAGCAGATTTCTGAAAGCGGACTGCCGATTGCTGAAACCCTTTAACAGATTTCTGGATCATTTGTGGATACAGTCTAAGTGCTTCACCCTTTACAAACCAGGAAATTCCGAACGCCAGCATGGCTATAAGTTCCAAAATAAATACGGGATGATATAGCTCGATGGGATTCGCCTGATCTCCTAAACCCTGACTGTAAAAATTATAGGCGGCCATTAGCACGATGCATGTGGCCATGAAGAAACCGCATATTCTGTAAATTCTGTTCCTTCTTTCTTTGTCACGTCCGAGCCGTTTCTTACTAGACTTGGTAAACAAAAAATATGAAAAATAGGTCAAGATCGAGAAAAGAAGCGCAGCCAAAATAAGATGAATAGTGCCAAAAAAGCTTTCGTTGTAAGCTGTGGCAGGTAAGCCCTTCCAACCAGTTCGCGTGGTAGGAAATAGAGCTACGCCGATTGCGAAAACCCCCGCTAAAATACCAAATCTTTGATCGAGATTTCCGTAACTTTTGTCGCTGCTGCCTGGGTTGTAAGTGAGTAGAAAAACGCCGGTCGCGCAAAGCACACCCACGAACACATCCCGCATTTGAGTATGGTAATAAGCGCTTATCGAGCCTTGCATCCCGAAATTGGGAGGAAGTATCCACGCGCCTATCACCACGACAAATGGAAGCCCCATCGCTAGCCAACCTACGTTCCTTCTGAGCGCTAAATACGATTCCATAAAAGCGCTATCATCCTTATTTTTGGCCACCCTAATTACCTCCTCTCGTATGTCCCATTAGATTTCCCGCTCATTGCTCGCAAGGATACATGACTATGGCTGAACGAGCCTATGAACAAGGCGGAAGCGCTTCAAGGATATTTTTAATGGCACCAATAAAACCCACCGTGAGCTGGGTTGAAACTATCTAGTGTTGACAGAAATGAATCTTTCTATTGTTATAATCGGGAAAATTGTCGCAAGAAGTACAACGGCCCCGTAGCTCAATGGTAGAGCAGTTGACTCTTAATCAATTGGTTGAGGGTTCGAGTCCCCCCGGGGTCACAGCAAAACATCGCCGCCAGGCGATGTTTTTGATTCTTATTGGCGCGAGTACAATCGCGATATGGCAACCCCCGCTGTAAAAACAAAGATATCAAGCGAAACCGCTCCAGCCTTGGCCGCCAGCCATCAGGCCGAGAGCTCAAGGCCAGACCTTGAAAAGGCCTTAGATGTTTTGCAAGCCAACAAGCAAACCTGGGCCGAGCTCCCCGTTTCAGAACGCATTCGCATCCTCGATCAGATCCACGAGGATCTGCGTCTAGTCGAAACGCATTGGGTGGCCGCTGGCATGCAAGCCAAAGGCACGCGTCTCGAAACTATTGGGGAAAGTGAAGAGTGGTTCACGCTGACTGTCACCTATCGCTTGCTGCGCTACCTCCGCAAATCGCTCAAAGATATTGAGCAGTTTGGCTCGCCGCGCCTGCCCGGCAAACTGTGCTGGAAAAATGCCGGCCGTTGGGAAGTGGACGTTTTCCCTCAGACCTTGCAAGACCGCCTCGCGCTGCCCTTTATCCGCGCCGAAGCCTGGCTGTGGGATTCCTACAAAGGCGACGCTCCGCCGATGGCGGCCTTTTACAAGCAAGAATCTCCCGAAGGCAAAGTGACCCTGCTGCTGGCCGCTGGCAACATCGCTTCCCAAGTCACGTATGACCTACTGCACAAGCTCTTCGTCGAAGGCCGCGTAGTATTGCTCAAAATGAATCCGGTTAACTCTTACCTTGGCGATTTGATCGAAGAAGCTTTCCGCGCCGTCGTCGAACCCGGTTTCATGCAAATTGCGCGCGGCGGCGCCGAAGTTGGCGCCTACCTTAGCCAGCATATTAAGGTAGACGAGATCCATCTAACCGGTTCAGATCGCACCTACGAAGCCATCGTCTTTGGCGCCGGTGACGAAGGCCGAAAGCGCAAACAAGAGAAGGAACCTATCCTTACAAAACGTTTCACTGCCGAACTCGGCAACGTCTCGCCTGTCATCATTGTGCCCGGCCCCTGGAGCGAACGCGACATCCGCGTTCAAGCTATGAAGATCGGCAGTTGGCTGGCGCCCAATGCCGGCTTCAATTGCCTCACGCCGCGTGTGCTCATTCAATCCAAAAGTTGGGATCGACGCGAGAAGCTGAATAAAGCTATCGCTTCATATTTAGACAGCCTCGAAACGCGCAAAGCTTACTATCCAGAATCAACGAACTTGCATAAGCTCTTCGTTGGTGAGCATCCGGAAGCGCTACAGCTCGGCGCGCCCAAAGAAGGCGAGCTGCCCTGGACCTTTGTAACCGACCTCGACTCCGCCAACAATGACGAGATCTGCTTCCGCCGTGAAGCTTTCATGAGCCTGTTTTCCGAAACCGCTATCGACGCCAAAGACAGAGTTGAATTCATCAAGAAGGCGGTCAAGTTCGCCAATGAGCGGTTATGGGGGAGCTTATGCGCTTCCATCATCGTGCATCCCAAGTCGCTGCGCGATCCGCTGGTGGCCGCGGCAGTCGACCAGGCCATCGAGGACCTGAACTATGGCTCGGTCGTCATCAATCATTGGGGCGCCTTGGCTTATTACCTGACGGTCACGCCCTGGGGTGCTCCGCCCGGGCACGATATGTACGATATCCAATCCGGCATGGGCAAAGTCAATAATCCCCTAATGTTTGACCAGCCGACAAAGTCCGTCGTGCACGCGCCGTTCATCTCGATCCCTGATCCGTATATGGCGCATTCCAAGACTAGCTATAAATATTTCCGCCAAGATACGCGCTATCAAGCCCACCCCAGCGTTTGGAATCTGGCGAAATTGCTCTGGTACGCGGTGCGCAGCTAAGTATGCCCAAGTCAAAATCTGCTTCGAGCGCACACCACAAGAAACTTGCCACCGAACGCGGCCCGGTTTCCCTGGCCGTCATCACGGTCAGCGATTCGCGCACCCCCGAAACCGATACCAACGGCCACTACTTGCGCGCGGAGATCGAGCGCCTGGGCCACAAGCTAGTCGCCTATCACCTGGTCAAAGATGAAGCCGAGCAAATTGCCGCGTTGCTGGTCACGCTTTCGACCAGCAACGCACAGGTACTGCTCTTCAATGGCGGCACCGGCATCTCACCCCGTGATACCACCTACGATGTCATCAGCCGAGCTCTGGAGAAGCCGCTACCCGGCTT
>JBKJWG010000221.1:0-4513 GCA_046716985.1 Anaerolineales bacterium
AGTTCGACCAGGTCTGGAAGAAAGTCGGATATCTGCAGAAGGATTTAGCTTCCAAATCCGAATTGGATGGCATCGACGACCTCGAAAGTGCTGCGATGAAGATCCGCACTTTCATCGATAAAGTCCGCACCGCCAGCTACGGCGCCACCGGCTTTTTCGACGCGGTCAAGATCAATCAAGACGAGCTGGCTAAACTGTATGAATTCGATCTGGCTTTGGTCGCCAAAGCCGAGGAACTTTCCCACGCAGTCGATAACGTGGAGGCCTCGATCGGCACCGACGGCATGCCAGCCGCGGTAAGCAATCTGGTCTCCCTCAGCCGCGATCTGGTTTCCACCTTCGAAAAACGCGGCGAAGTCATCACCGGACAATAAGCTCCAAAAAACGTTCAGCCTGAGGAGGCAAGATGGCCCGTATTTTCGATGTAATTGAGTATCCCAATGAAATGAAAGAAGAGATCGTGCATCGCTTCCCTGAGAGCGGCGCGGGCGACTTCCGCCTTGGCTCTCAGGTGATCGTGCGCGAATCGCAGAACGCGGTGTTCTTCCGCGATGGCAAGGCGCTGGACGTCTTCAAGGCCGGCCGCCACACCATCGCCACCGCCAATATTCCGTATCTGATCGATCTGATCGGCAAGGCTTTCAATGACCGCAGCCCCTTCACGGCTGAGGTCTACTTCGTCTCCAAGCGCGAGTTCCTCGACCGTAAGTGGGGCACTCCGCAGCCGATCGTCATGCAAACCCCCGGCATTGGCTTGGGCTGGCTGCTGCTGCAGGGTTTCGGCACCTATGCTTATCAGGTGGCCGACCCGCAGCAATTCGTGACACAGGTTGTCGGCACACAGGGTGTCTACGACACGGTCGAGATCGAGGATGATCTGCGTTCGCGTTTGCTGCGCAGCTTCTCTGATCTGCTCGGCGAGATGAAGGGCAAATACACCACAGTCCAGGACATCATCAGCAATCAGGAAGAGATCGGCGCGGCGGTGCGCGCTAAAGCGCAGGATGATTTTGAAGCGCGCGGCCTGACGCTCAAAGGCTTTGTGATCGCCAACCTAACGCCTTCTCGCACCACCGCCGAAGCGCTGCGCGAAATGGGCTTGCTCGACACAGCTGCTTACACGCAGCTGCAAGCCGCGGACGCTATGCGTGCGGCAGCCAATAATCCCAGTGGCGGGGCGGGCCTCACGGCTGGCATCGGCGCTGGTGTTGGCATTGGCCAGGTGATGGGCGATGCGCTTAGAGGCGCCTCGGCCGGCAAAGCCGAAGCCGCCATCCCGAGTGTGATGACCACCGCCGAAGCGGCCGCCATCCTCAAAGTGGACGAGTCAGATGTGCTTGCCGCCATCAAAGCCAAGGACCTTAAGGCCAAGAAAGTCGGCAAGAACTACCGTATCACCAAGGCTGCCCTGACGAAGTATCTGGGCGGCTAAGGCAAAAAGAAAAGAATTAAAGGCCGAGGCAGCTGCCTCGGCCTTTTTTATTTCCGCACTCCTTCTTCTACAGCCCGCGCCTCTTCCGCGCCCAGGGCGCCGCGCGCCCGCCAGGCGAAACGCGGCGCATATTTGTTGGGTTTGCCTTCCAGCACATCGGCCGTTACGCGGCCGATGAGCGGACTGAACTTGAACGCGTGCCCGCTGCCACCGGCGCTCACAACCAGACCAGGATGCTCAGGGTCCTTGTCCACCCAGAAATTGCCATCGAACGTGTCGCAATAAAAACATAACCGCTCGCCGACCTTTGGCGCATTCGCCAAACCCGGCAACGACTCGGCCAGGAAGGCGCGGAAGCGCGGCTCGACTTCGGGCGGCATCACGCGTGGCTCGCGCGGATCCCTTCGCCAACCCGGGCCATGGTTGGCGATCTTAAGCGTGCCATCGTCCTGCGCCGGGAAGCCATACCAGCCGGTCTTGCCCACGTCGGCAGTCCACACGGGAAACACCGGCGGCTGATAACTCTTCACATCCTCTGCTTTGAAGTGCATGACTGGCTGGGCGGTCGGCCACATCACTTCCTGCATCCAGGGCAGCAGAACGGGGGTCCACTGTCCCGCGCACACCACCACCCAATCGGCGCGGTATTCCTTGCCATCAGTAGTTTTCACGCCGCGTACGCGGCCGCCTTCTTCGACGAGTTCCGCGAAACTCACCCCTTCGATAATATTCACCCCCACATTTCGGGCGCGAGCCGACAGCAGGTGGACTGTGCGCCCGCTGGGCGACCAGCCGCCTTGCGGATTGAAATAGCCATCCGGATACAGGTCGGCGTTCCAGGCCGGGAAGCGCTTACGCAGTTCGTTCGCGTTGAGCCGCTCGATCTTGTGGCCGCGTTTGAGCAATAACTGATAGCTTTCATATTCGAAGTCGCCGGGTTGCATACCGTCCAGTGTGAAGTACAGCACGCCTGTTTCGTAGAATACGGTTTCGCCAAGTTCCTTATTCCAAGCGCGCCAGATGTTGAGCGCCTCTTCCATCATTTCCATGTAGAACTCATCGCTGCCGTAATCCAAGCGGATCACTTTGCTGATATCCGTGGAGGCCGCCAGCGGGTGGGGTAGTGGGCCGGGTTCAAGCAGCGTCACGGCGTGGCCGCGGCCGCGCAACTCCAGCGCCGTGTTCACGCCAAAGGTGCCGCCGCCCACGATAAGGATTTGAGAAGAATGCAACATAGTAAAAAATAAGTATACAAGTACACAGGTAGACAAGGGAACTTCACATCGCAAAATCCTTGTTTACTTTGTCTACTTGTTTACATACCTACCTGTGTTACTCAAAGATTTTTTCGCCTGCTCTAATCGGAACACTCAACCGATTTTCGGCAGGCGGGATCGGGCAGCTCCACAGTTCGTTGTAGGCGCAATACGGATTGTAAGCAAGGTTGAAATCCACCAGGAATTTGCCGTTGGGTAACTGCTCGGGTTCCAGGTAGCGTCCGGCGCCATAGGTCTCCCTGCCAGCCAGCGCATCGACGAAAAGCAGGAAAAATCCGTGCGGGCTGTTGAACAAGGTTAGCTGGGCTTCCTGGCCGTCGACCTTGAAGGAGAAACGTCCATAGCGCGTATAAGATTTCACATCGCCCGTCGAAGTCGGCAGCTGCACAATTTCCTGCTCCGCCAATGGCACCACCTCGACCTCAAGCCGCAGGTTCGGATTCTCGGGGAAATAGCTCAGCCCTTTGATGCTGCCGCGTTGTTCCGGCAGCAGAGGGCTATTCTCATCATGAGCAAAAAACTTATCTTTCGCCTTACGGAATTCATCGAGCGCGCTCATGTCAGGCTTTACGACACGATATCAACAATGATCCTGAGAATTCTCGAATGAGGGGAATATGTTCCAGAACTTTGCCGGAAGTTTCCACAACCTCGATCAACTGCTGGGGAATAGCTGGATGCAGCCAGTCGAAGGGGATTATTTTCACCTGCTGGAATCCGAAAGTTTTCATCTTTGCGGCCAACCGCCAACGCACAAAAGCGGTCTCGTCCGGCGAAACGTAAGCAAAGCGTTTGCGCATAAACGTGCGCTCCGCAAATACTTGAGGATTTAGAAAATTGGGCTCGGCAAACGCTATTTCCCCCCCCAAGTTCAAAAGCTGATGGCATTTTGCCAGGGCTGCATCCAAGTCGAGGTGATGCAGTACTGAGGAACCGATTATGGCATCGAACTTTTCGGTGCCGGGTAGATCTTCGAAACGAGCGCAAATGAATTTGGCGCTTGGGTTTTGCTTTTGGGCGGTTTTTATTAGTTCGGGGGAAATATCGTTGGCGGTGATATCTGCGCCCGACTCCACGAAAATCTTTGTGAATAGGCCGGTGCCACACCCCAGCTCAAGCGCCCGAACGCCTGGGCGCAACCCAGCTGCCGCCGCAACTAAGGCGCCGCGCCTTTGCGCCCGCCGGGCTCCCGCTGGAGTGCCCCAGCCCCATATGGCCTCGGCCTGGCCCTCGGCGAGGAGCCTGCCGTGCGCGATTTCATGCTCGGCGCGAGCGTTCTTGGAGTTCATTCACGCACCAACACTATTTTGGCGAACATCGCCAATCTCGGCATCCACGGCTTTAATAGATTTTCGAAACCGCGCCAAAGCCGAAAAGCTCTGCCGAACATCAAACTGCGCATCGAGATGCCTCCTGCGAGCAGGTACCGAAACGGCATGATCAGAAATATTTCAGTTATTCTCCACATGGGGAATTTGCGCATAAACACGTCACGATCACGCCGAAAAATGATCCAGGGCAGGGCGCCGTTGGCACCTGAAAGCGGTCCCTGGCCGCTAACCGTCCATTCTGCGGCGTTTTCGTCGATCGGCTCATGATGCAATCGCTTATAAGCAAAGCGCGACCAGCTGGTCAGCCAAGGCTCGATCATCGCCATCTTGCCGCCAACCCGGATGCAGCGCGCGGCTTCGCTGAACACTTTCGCCGGGTCGGGCAAGTGGTGCAACACATTGGTCATTACGATCGCTTTCAGGCTGCCAGCCCGAAAAGGTAGCCGATGGGCATCCAGCACAAGGGTCAGTCC
>JBKJWG010000222.1:0-9080 GCA_046716985.1 Anaerolineales bacterium
GGCCGGGGATCTGCTCTTCATAAAGTTGCTCGAAAGGTCCAGATAGGGGCACCGGCGGCATGTCCAGTTCGCGTTTGATCCCCTCGTTCACACTGCGCCGGATCGGCTGCCACAGCATTTGTTCGGCCACCAAATGGCTCGAATAATTGAACTTACCACCCAGCTTGAGCCAGCCGGGCAGCAAGATATTGGGGAATTCGGAGGTGCGGCTCAACGGTTGCAAGGCAGTTGCAAAACGCGGGATGCCCATCTTTTGGGCCATGAAGTGGCCGATCACGCCAAACGGGGAATAAATCAGTGCATCTGATTTCTGGCAAGCCACCCAAAAATCATGATCCATGGCGCTCATAATGCTGTCTGCGAACTGCTTGTACATGATGAGAAAACCAAGCGGGTTGCGCGAGCTGTTGATCAAGAACTTGGCCAGCTCGCTTTCCATGAGCTGCTTGGTGTCTACGTTAAGGCCGAAAAAATCCACCTTGTGCTGGTCGGCTAGGTCTTTGAAGATCGCCGGCGCGGCCAAGCGCACCTGGTGGCCGGCGGCCTGCAAGGCCAGGCTCAGCGCCAGATAAGGCTGCACATCCCCACGCGACCCGATCGCCAAGATCATGAAACGCATTTTTGCTAGCCAGTCTAAGAGGGTTGGATTCCGCGTTCTACTGTAATTCTTCCCCTGCTGAACAGTCCGGTCACAGGAAAAATTATAATCGCTGCACAGTTTTCAGCCAAATTAAGGAACTGGTGTAAGATAACCCGTTCCATTTGACGGACCCCAGGAGATTGCATGTTAGAGAAGTTTGCCAAGCAAATGGTCAAGGAGCCGCTCTCGCGGCACCTTGTTTTCCTCGCCGCTACGGTTTTCACCGTCCTCTTCTTGGGTTATCACTTCGGCACGTTCGACCAGACCATCCACCTTACTTTTCTAAAGAAATTTGCCAATCCAGATCTTTACCCAAATAACCATTTCCTGGACCTGCGTTTCCAGCACTACTCTTATTTTTGGCTTCTGCTCCAGCCTTTTTATGAGGCTGGCATCTTGGAAGAAACCCTATTCGTCCTGCACCTGCTTGCCACTTACGCAACTTTCTGGGCGTTCTGGTCATTGAGTTACACCCTGTTCAAAAATCCTTTGGCCGCCTTGCTGACGGTGGCCACTTTTGCATGGCCGCACGTTGGCTTTGCCGGCTTCCCGATTTTCGAGTTTAGTTTGCTCAATCGCACCTTCGTGCTGCCTGGCCTGCTGCTTGCCATTATTTGGTTTTTACGCGATCGCTTCGTTTTGGCGTTTGCGCTGCTGGGCGTTCTCTACAATCTGCATGTCATCTCAGTGCAATTTGTGCTAGCTATGTTTCTGCTTGCCTGCGTGATTGAATTTCGCCGCATCGGCTGGCGCAATATTGTCGTCGGTCTGGTGTTGTTCATGCTGGCGGCCTTACCGGTGCTGCTTTGGAGGATAGGCAGCGCGCCGATAGATTTCACCATACGCCGCGAATGGTTTTCCATTGTCTCAAGCGGAATGCTCTACAACGTGTTCTTCATGTTTGCGCCTTATTTTCATATTCTGATTATGACCTTGAGCGGCCTGTCCGCATTGGCGCTATATGAGATCACCCGCCGTGCCCGCCCGGCCACGGGCAAGGATCGCACAGTGGCCATATTCGTTGTAGCTGTACTCATCATTCTATTGGTTGAGGTCATCACTGCCCAGTGGCTGCCTATGACCATGTTTATCCAATCCCAAATTATTCGCGCCGGCTTGTTTATCTTGATATTTGGGCTGATGTATTTCGCCTGGTACGTCGCAGATCGCTATCAGCGTGCTGCTAAAAACAGGCGCGCAGCATTGGCGCTAGGCGCCGCGCTGGTGTTCTCGATGCCCGCCGTCATCCCGCTGCTGGTTTGGGCTGTGCAGCGTTGGTTGCGCCCGCAGCGCCTGCGCCAACTCCTCGTGTGGGCAACCATCGCCATTTCGTTCGTGGGCGTATTCGTTATCGCATTTTCTTATGGCATCTGGTCGCCCGGTATCCATTTATACGGGCCAAACACAGCCTGGGAGGATGCGCAACGCTGGGCGCTGAACAACACCCCCGTTGATACGTTGTTCATTAGCCCTCCCCAGATTTGGGGTTTTTATGAATCGGAATGGCAGGTCTTCTCAGAACGTTCCACGCTGGCGACCCAATCGGAGTTGCTTGAATCTGCTTTCGCCCCGGAATATTTAGATTATTGGCGGCCGCGTTTTGAATCAATAACGCCCGGCGCGCTGGCCCAGTTCCGCGGCGATTATTTCGAGAATAAGCGCATCACCGAAGTCGCCTTTTATTCGCTCACCACCACAGATTTTGTGCGCCTGGGCGCTGAGTATGGCGCTGCTTATCTAGTCGTGGAGAAGCCTCACGATTACGATCTGCCCCTTGTGTACGAAAATGCGCAGTACAGCATTTACGCACTGGGCAATTAAGAGATTCTGAAATTTATAACAAAAAAGGCGTGCGTTTCAGCACGCCTTTTTTGTTACACCAAAGTTATGACTACTTCACCAGCAGCCCAGTTACCCACAACAGCAGCATTCCCGAAATGACGCCGGAGAAAACCACCATCGGGGCCGGCCGTTTGGCTAGGTCGCGCTGCAGCAACTTTGAAATTTCGTAGACCACTTCGAAAATAGCGCCCGTGCCGATGCCGAGGAAGAGTACAGCCATGATGGGTGAGGGCGAAAAGCCGCCCAGCCATGTACCGATAATGGCCGGGCCGCCGCCAAGGATGCCAAGGATCGCCAAGTCTTTCAACGGTGTGCGATCGCGCAGAATGGGTGCAATGATGCCCAGCCCTTCGGTGATGTTCTGAATGATGAAACCAACCACCAGGAAGGTGCCCAGCGCCACTTCACCGACGTTGTAGGAGGCGCCGATGGCTAGCCCTTCGCCGAGGTTATGCAGCCCGATGCCAAGCGCGATCATGTAAGCCACCGATAAGCGCCGTGAACTTTCGCTGCGCCCAATGCTAGCCTCGCGGCTGCTGATCGCTGCCAGCAGCATGAAGATGCCTACGCTGCCGATCCCGATCAGCCCCACGCCTTGGAACGGACCGGCCACCAGAGCTGCTTGCTCCAACGCTTCGACCAGCGTGTCTACACCTAGAAAGATCAACAAACCTGCTGTGAGCGCGGTCAGGAACGTCATCCACGATCGGCTCAGCCGCCGCAAAGCGGGGAGCCAGAAAATGCCGAGAAAGATCGGGATGACACCCACATAAAGCCCGATCAATGTGAACCCGAGCAAGTTGGCGCCGGAGCTTTCCGGTGTTTCGAATGCAACCGGTACCTCGGCGCTGAAGGCGACCGCGTTAGTGGTAAAGAGGGTAATACCGTATGCTTCGCCCTCGACCCAGCCGTAATCGATGAACACGTGCGCCGTGCCTAGGCGTGGAATGGTCGTGTCCGGCGTCATAGTGAATGGCCGTACACCCTCATTCACTACGACCTGCGCGATGGTCACTTCCTTTTGGCTGGCATTGCGCACGATCAGCTCAAATTGCAGCGTCGGCTGTTTGTGGATAATGATCCGTTCCACATTGAGATTCTCGATCGGCACCGGGGATTCAAAGTTCAGCCCGCCGCCGGTGCGCAAGAACAGTGCGATGATGCCCGCCAGCAGGATCACTGGCACCAAGAACAATCCCAGCGTGTGTAAATTATTGCTGCGTGGTTGGCTCGTGGGGCTCATGGCAGCACTTCGATATGGCCGGACCAGCCCAGTTCTGAGAATTCGGTCACGTGGGCATGGAACATATAAATGCCTGGATACTTGTAGCTGAACTCCAGAATGCCGCGCTGCGCCTGGCCCTGAATGATCGTGTCTGTGTATTCCGATGGCACCAGGCTGGTGCCGGTGGGGAAGTAGTTGAAGAAATTAGCGTGCAGGTGAAATGAATTGACCAGATCGAATTCAAGCATATTGACCAGGAAAATGCGCACGGTCTCGTCCACGCGGATCTGGATCGGGTTATTTTGGAAATGAAAGGGGATGCCATTGACTTGATAAAAGTCGTTGGCATCATCAAAGTCAACGTCATAGCCGCTTTGCACCATGATGAACTCATGGTCCACGCGCGGGCGACCGCCAACAGGATCAATGATAAATGCGCCGTATAGGCCTTTGGCGATGTGGCGCGCCAATGGGAAAGAATGGCAGTGATATTGGTGCACTCCGAATGGGGAAGCATCAAATTCGTAGACAAAGGTCTGGCCCGGCTCCACCTCTCCACCAGGTCCGCTGCCGGGCACGCCATCCATGCTGGCTACATGCACGCCATGGAAATGCATCGTGTGCGGATGGTCGCTGCCATTGAAGAAATTGATGCGGATATGATCCCCTTCGGTGGCGCGCAATGTTGGCCCAGGAATTCGTCCTACAGGATTTTTCCATCCTGGCTCAGCGGACGCGTATGTCCAGGCAGGGAACTCAATGCCCGGCACCACTTCGACGGCCTTGTTGAGCGCAACGATCCAGTATTCGTGCAGCCGTTGCCCGTTAGGCAAACGCGTGACCGTTCCGTAATCGAAATCTGTCAAGATGTCGGTGGGGTTGAAACCGTTCTTCTCGTGGTCGACTTCCCCGACGATATTGGCCATGCCGTGCGGGCCGCCCATGTCGCCGTGCCCACCTTCCTGGTGATGACCGGCGTGCGGGTTATCTGTCGCCAGCTTGCCCGCCGCAGCCACGCCGAACGTGCCTGCCAGGCCAAGGGCGCCTGCTTTAAGGAAATCTCTTCTGGATAGCTTTTTAGGCATTCATCATTCCCTGCTAGAGTTTTGTCAAAATGAAAATTTAGTGTAGACTAAATTTGTACCATTCTAAAGGGAGTCACCCCTTCATGTCAAGGCTCAATGTTGTTGGGTCCGCCTAGGAAATGGTTTGGATATAAATCTGACTGGTAATGCGCGGGCCAAGCACAACTTCGTTCTTGCTGCCTTTGACGCGCAGACGCAAGTTGCCGTCGAATTCAGAAAAGTTAACCACTTCAAGTTCTGCTTTAGGAACGATATTGAGTTGGCTCAGATGGCGTAGCAGGTCAGGCGCTTCGTCGCGCACGCGCACCACGCGTGCTTTTTGCCCGTTGCGCAGCGCGCTCAGCGGCATTTCTTTCGAAGCGGGCAGGCTCAGATCTGTGCGCGGGATCGGGTCGCCGTGTGGGTCGATGCGCGGATCGCCCAGGGCTTCGGCGATGCGCTCCTCGAATTGTTCCGAGATGACGTGCTCGAGTCGATCGGCCTCTTCGTGCACTTCGTCCCACTCATAGCCAAGGATCTGGTGCAAAAACAGTTCGAGCAAACGGTGATGCCGTATCGTTTCAAGCGCAACTTTTTCGCCTTGCGTTGTTAAGCGCACGCCGCGGTGTTTCTGATATTCGAGCAAAGCTGGCTTCGTGCCAGCCAGTTTCTGCAGCATGCCTGTCACCGAAGCGGGCGCCACATTTAAAAATTCCGCCAGGTCATTGGTGGAGGCGCGCTCATCATCCCGCGTCAATTCATAGACCGCCTTGAGATAGTCCTCAATCGATTGAGAAAGCGGTTCTTTGAGAGCCGCTGTCCCCGATTTAGCCATAACTAAATTGTATATGACAGGCGGGTCGCTGTCAACGAGGTAGCTTGACCGGCTAGGGCTGCCGAACTATGCTGGCCGCATGCAACCTGCCTGGCTCCCTTGGACCCTGGTTGCTTTTCGTTTTGTGCTCGGCCCAGCTTTACTGTTTGCCGCGGTTCGTGGCGTGAGCGGCCCTTGGCTGGCCGCCGCGCTGGGCGTCGGCATCCTTTTCCGATATTTTGGATGGCATCATTGCCCGGCGAATTGGCAGCGCAACGCAGCGTTTGCGCCGCGTCGACAGCCTCGTAGATACTGTATTTTTGCTTTGCGCACTGGCCGCGGCTTGGATCGCATATCAGGCCGCGCTAAGTCCCCACCTTCCATTGCTCGCGCTTATGCTCGTCTTTAATGTCATTTCATACATTCCCGCCCTGATCAAGTTTGGGCGCGCGCCGGCGTACCATGCGTATAGCGCTAAGGTTTCTGGGCTGGCGCTCTTCGCAGCTGGCGCTTGGCTGTTCGCAACGGGGCAGGCGGGTTGGTGGCTCGATGCCGCGGTTGTTTTTACAATCTTGAGCCACTTGGATCGCATTGCCATCACTCTATTGTTGCCAGAATGGCGCACGGATATAGCCGGCATCTGGGTGCTGCTTGACCGGAAGAGCGGATGATATACTGCCAAAAAAAAATGGAGCAAAAGAAATAGTTGAAATGCGCAAAATAATTGGCACTTTCGCAGAGCTTGGTGTCGGGGCGGGGGTTCCAAACGCCTGATGGCTGCTATCGTCTGCCCCTGGTGCGGTACTAACTACACCACTTTCCAATCGAATTGCCGCAATTGCGGCGGCACAATTCCCGCGCCCGCCGAAACTCCGTCCGCGGTCGGCCCGCGCCGCCAGTCCAGCCCTGCTCTGCCGCCGCCTCCGCAGCGCGAAATTTCTCCTAACCACGCTTGGCGCTTGCTCGCTCAAGACGCCTGGGTCATCTCCGCCGCTATATTTGTTTTGCTAGGCGCCATCTTCACCATGGTAGGTGGCGGGCTTACACTCGGCGTCATCACCGCTTTTGTTGGCATTCCCTTCTTGGGCCTCGGCTTGCTATTTCTGTTTGGTGGTTTGGGCATTATTTACTGGCGATACCAGATCGCCGCCAACTCTGCCTCTGTGTTGAAGCTAGGCCTGGGCCACCCGGGGCGAGATCACTGCTCTCGAATCAAACTATAGTGTCCGCGTCAACGGTCGCACACCCTCGAACATCAAGTACAAATTTAGTTTGGACGGCAAGGAGTACGAGGGCAGCGTCGGCACGCTGAACCACCCCGGCTTTGAACTGCAAGAGGGCAGTGCGGCCGTCTCCTGTATTTACCTGATAGGCCGGAGAACAATCAGCTCTATCCGCACCCATAAGAAACAATCCTCAGATGATTAAATATCTGCCCAATTTATGATATAATTCACGCTGGTACACAGTAGTTCCGAAGTTTGGGGATTTCCACAAGATTTGGAACCCTGTAGTCCGAAAACTGAAAGAAAGGAGTTCCAAATCCCGTGGCAGATCGAGAGCAAGGAACCGTGAAATGGTTCAACGGAGCTAAAGGCTTCGGCTTTATCTCTCGCGACGGTGGCGAAGATGTGTTTGTTCACTTCAGCGCTATCCGCGGCGAGGGCTTCCGCAATCTGGAAGAGGGTCAACGTGTAGAATTTACCGTTACCCAAGGCCAAAAGGGCCCCCAGGCTCAAGACGTTACCCCCGTCTAAATAACGAAGTAAACGCAAAAGACCGCTAGCATCGCTAGCGGTCTTTTTTTTGTCTAGTCGCTGGCCTCTGGCCAGCTTATCTCGACGAAAGGCGTATAGCCGTGCTTCTCGGCCGCCATCACGCGGGCATGCGAGCGCATTCCGCAGCCGCCTTCGTCCACTATATCGACCGAATTGCCGTAGGAGCCGACCGCGGTGAACACGTATTCGCCGCCTTGGCAGACCCAGGCTTCCAATATGTATGGCGCCTGCTCAGAATCGTCGCCGGCATTCAGCTGGATGCCGTTCCACGAGACGGTCACCAAATTGCCGTTGCGCCTGGCCTTCACGCCGCTCAATCCGTTCGGGTAGATCTTTGATTGTGCCAGGACGATATGCGGGTCAATTGGCGCGAGCGCATAGCGGTCACCGTTGATCTGCAAATATTCCGGGCTGCCATTTATCCAGCAGCGGTTAGTGCCGCCCACAGCACGCACCAGCATCCAATTGCTGTACTCCATGCGCCCGAGGATCTCGACGCTGGCCCGTGAGCCAAAGGTGAACTTGAACAGGTAATCTGCGCCCGGGCCGAAGCGGCAGCTCAATCTGCCTTCCACGACCACTTTGCCGCGCAGGATCGCGTAGGTCGGCATCGCAGATGGGGTAGGCGTATCGCTGGGCGTTGGTGTTTCGCTTGCCGTCGCCGTTGCGGTCGCGATCGGCGTGTCGCTGGCGGTTGCGCTGGCCGGCGCTGCAGTCGACGTGGCAGTTTCCGTCGGTGCGCTGGGTGCGCACGCAGCCAGTAAGATCGTTATTAAAATTAGGCTGCGGCGTAAGATCATAAAGCCATTATATCTTTCCGGTTTTTTCAATCAGAACTCAGCAATCAAAAATCTAAAATCCATAATTGTTTTATACTGTGCTTTGCTAACGTCCCGGAGGCAAGATGAAGGTTCTTAGATTTCTGCAACTATATGACACGACCGTCGTGGTGGCCGCCTTACTGGCGGTCGGCTTTGCCATCACCTGGACCACCACCGGGCCTGGTTCGGCGCTGCGCGGCTTCGCCGCCGAGCTTTTCATCCTGGCGGTTATCTTCTATATTGCCCGCCAATATTTGCCTTGGGAGGACGCGCCCAAAGAACGCATCAAGCGCCCCAAGACCGAGCTGCTGGTCGGGCTGGCCGCGTATTTCATTTGGCTTGCCGCCGCGCTGCGTTTGTTCCGCGGTGAGAATGCGCTGCCGCTGCTTGCGGCTGGCATTTTGTTGCCAATCGGCATGCTGCTCTATGGCCGCTATAGCGCTCGCACTTGGGGTCTTCGCATGCCACAGCTTCGTGACGCGATTGTCCTCGCGGTTGTCGTCGCGATCACTTATGGGCTCAGCCGCGTCTTAAGCGGCTTGTTGCCGCCCAGCGAAGTGGCTTCGACCAGTGTGGCGCTGGAAGCGCACACGATCGGCGGCTCGCTCATCGCGTCGCTGATCCTCGCCGCCGTCCTCGAGGAATTGTTTTTCCGTGTTTATTTGCAACCCCGTCTGGCTGCTTTTCTTCCCGGTCGCTGGGCGATGTTCGTGCAGGCTGTTCTGTATAGCGCCGCGTATCTTCCGTTGTATCTGATCGGCAGCGGCTACCCGCTGCCGTATTCGCTGGCGCTGGTGATGGTGTTGAGCAACGGCATCATGGCCGGATATTTTTGGCGCAAGACCGGCAACTTACCGTTGCTGATCTTGCTGCACTTGTTTGTATTTCCCCGTTAC
>JBKJWG010000223.1:0-5800 GCA_046716985.1 Anaerolineales bacterium
GGGTGACAAACGGGAATCTATTCGATCAAGGTGCTTTGTTCCAGGTTGATCATGCGGGCGTAAAGAATTTGCTCGTTGACTTCTAAATTGTTGATCAGGCTCAACGAGCGAATGACGCCGTTGCCCACCAGTTCGCCTTCGATTTCGCTATACTCGACTTCGAAGATCACGTTGTCGGCGCGCGAGTCGTTCGAGACGCTATCTGGGTCCTGCCAGGTGCCCAGCGCACTGAGCTCGGTGGTGGCCTTCATGAAGTCCAGCGCTTCAGCTTTGAAGCGCGGCAGCGTCAGCGTGAGCAGCTCTTGCTGCACACGCGGCAGATCGGTGTTGGTGCTCTTATCGCCGAAGAGCAGCGTGAAGAGAATATCCTTGGCGTGCACGAGCAGGTCGTTTCCCTTTTGCGTACGGAACTCCTCGGTGATCAGGTCAGTGCCTTTTTCGGGCGCCTTCGCCGACAGGTAACCATCTTTGATCAAGGTGGCGCGATCGTAGCCTTTGTATTGAGCCAGGAATTCGCTTAGCTTCTTTCGATCCAGCGCGAGGCTTTTCACACGTTCAAATCGTTCCAAGCGGTTCTTGGCAATGATCTCTTGTTTGATCTTGCGATCTATGGCCTGCAGGCTGTGCGCATCGAGGGTGAGGCGCACGATCTGCTCGATCAGCCAGTCTTTGTCCTGCCCAGCCAGGTAGCCGCGCAGTTTCTCCTCGAATTGCGGCACCAATTCTTTGTTGATGCGACGAACGATGTGGTCGATATTCAGCATAGTAACTCCTTAGAAAGACTCGAAGCTCAATGCGGGATTATAAATCTTCTCCGCTAAACACTACTAAAAAACAAGAAGCGCCAGCCTAGCTGGCGCTTCTTGAGTGCCCCCACGGGGATTCGAACCCCGGTTACAGCCTTGAAAGGGCCGTGTCCTAGGCCTCTAGACGATGGGGGCGGAGCGAACGGTGAGGCTGTTCGCTTTAAGAGTTTGCGGCCTCTGCGAGGCCATGCAAACTCTAGGCTGGCCCGCGAGCTATAGCGCCGAACTCCAGTGAGGCAGGCGGCATTCTACCATGCAAGAAAACGAGGGAATTTACGGCAAAGCGGCGGCGATAACCGGATGCTCGACGAGTCCCATCAGGTTGAGCGGCCAGTACCGGAAAACAGCTTTGCCGATGATGTCATCGATGACGAGGAAGCCCCAGGTGCGCGAATCGTCGGAGTGATTGCGATTGTCGCCCATTACAAACACAGAACCTTCGGGCACGATGCGCTCAGCGTAGTTCCCATTCGAGGGCTCCAGCAAATAGGATTCGCTGATGGCTGAGCCGTTCACGTACACGGTGCCGTTGTAGACCGCGACGCGGTCGCCGGGCACGCCGATCACGCGCTTGATGTAGTCCACATCGGGTTGATTCGGAAAGGGGAACACGACCACGTCGCCACGCTGAATATCACCGAACTTATAAGCCAAACGGTTGACGACCACATAATCGCCGTCGTGGAAGGTGGGCTCCATGCTGCTGCCATCCACGCGGATGCGGGCAGAGACAAAATTGATCGCCAAAAAGAGAACAAGGGCCAGGGCAATGGTCTGGATGGTTTCGATCAGGATACGGCGTGCCTGCGAGGGCGGCGCAGTCTCCAGGGCGACCACGTTTTGGCGGTCGAGTGGGCTTACGTCTTTGGTGCCGGTAGGTTTTGGGGGAAGGGCCATGAATGTCTGCTAAAAAGCTGCGTGATTATACAGGCCGCGACTGCCCCCAGCAAGATGCAATGTAGCTAGACGGCCAATTTAATCTAAAGCGGGAACGGTGAGCGAATCGACAATACCGACGATCACGGAAATGACTGCAGCGTCGGGGTTGCCTAGGGCCTGGCGAGCGCCGTTGCCCTCACGGTTGACCAGCACGGTGTCGCCTATGCCGGCGTGACTATTATCCAGAGCCACGAAATCCCCGCTGAGCGCCTCGCCCGGTAGCATGAGCGGCTGCACCACCAGCAGCCTGCGATTCTTGTAGTGCGGATGGCTGATGGTGGTGACGATGGTGCCGGTAACTTTGCCTATGATCATATTAGCTATATCGAGTGGTGCCGGATTTCAGTGTGAAATCGAATTCGCCGTCGGGTCGGACTTCGAGTTCGTCGACCAGCCCTATCAGCGCTAAATCAACCGGAACGAATTTAATATCGGGCAAGGCTAGGGAGGCCTCACGGCTGCGCACCATGACGCACAGATCGCCTTGATTAGCTTCGACCACGTCCACCGCGACTTGAAGCGGTCCGGTGGCTTCGAGTTTTTTGTTCAGCGGCTCGACCACCAACAAGCGATAACCTTTGACGTCTGGATATTTCAGCGTGCTAATCGCTACGCCGCGCACGCGCCCAAATAGCATTACTTGCCACCTAAACCTTGGATGACGCGCTTGACGATCGTTTGCAATACAGCGTCGTCCACTTGGTCGCCCAGGCGGGCTTTCACAGAGTTATACACGCGCGATTCCAAGTCACCTTTGGAGGGCGCGGGGTTGGCAGCCATGGCAGCCTGCGCGGGTGTAGCAGTTTGATTTGCGCTCGAAGGCTGATTGGGGCGCGGCGTAATCAGCTCGACATCTAGACGGCGGGCTTTTTCGCGCGCCAGATCGGTGACGACTACGTTGTCGTTCACGTCCAGAGATTTGACTCCCTGGCGGGCAAGATCCTCAATGTCGCGCTCAGTGTAAAAGGCTTTGGCCATAAGAACTCCTAGCCGTCGATGCCTTCGAGTGTGTTCATGGCTTGCGTGGCGGCCTCGTTAGCCGTTACGATCTCGGATTCGCTGCCGCTCAGCCACATGCGGCCGAAGCGCCCCACCGAAGACACGTGCATGACTTTGATGCTGGCTTTCTTCTCGGCTTCGTTGCAAGCCAGGTTGATGTAAGCAGCTGGCGCGACTTCGAGCACCAGCATGGTTTCGCCCGGCACCAGCATGCTGCCGCGGCGGAAGCGGTTGAGCAACTGCGCTTGATAAGGATCGACATTGGTGATGATCTGCGTCGAGGCGATCTTGGGCCGAATGCGATCTTCTATTTTGAGTCCCAGGCGATCAAGCACCGCGCGCCCGGCTTCCTGGACAGCAGACTGGTTGAGCGAATGCACTTCGAACATGCCGAACTCGCGCTCCACCAATTGCGCACCGGGTTTGGCTTCGGTGGCCTTGACGGCAATATCCACCATGCGAAAGGCTTCGTTGCCGGGCGCCATCTCCACGTATAAGGAGGCCATGCCCTCAGTAGGCAGGTCGCCTTGCGTGATGGTGCCGACGAAAGCCGCGTACTGCGGCTGCATGCGGTCCAGGTAACAGTAACATCGTAATGAAAACTTTTCTTCTGCCATTCTTTCTCCATTTTCCCGCTAGGCGGGAGATTGGTTGGTCGTGCTCCAGCCACGCGCCTGGGGCAATGCTAGCTAGCCTGGCTCTGCGAGGACGACCAACCCGAATAAGCGGCGCCTAGGTAGGCCGCTGGCCCAACTCACTTTTCGGCGGCTGGGCCAACGGCGGCGACCTAGGTTGCTGCTTTTTGCCCGCTTATTGTTTGGCCGCGCCACGGCCGCCGAAGTTACCTCGGCTGCTCTTTGGCAGGATCATGTCGACGTTCTCGTGCGGGCGCGGGATGACATGCACCGAAACAAGTTCGCCAATGCGCTTGGCGGCCGCGGCCCCGGCATCGGTGGCGGCTTTCACCGCGCCGACGTCGCCGCGCACCATGACGGTCACGTAGCCTCCGCCGATATATTCCGAGCCGATGAGCGTCACGTTGGCAGCCTTGACCATTGCGTCGGCCGCTTCTACGGCGCCCACCAGGCCACGGGTTTCCACCATGCCCAGGGCGATCAAACCTAAGTCTTGTGCCATTTTCTCTCTCCTTTTCCTACTGCAAATTATTTTGCAGAATAACCTAATTACGCAATATGAATTGCGGTCTTAACTCCTCAGTATTTGCGAAACCACATCTTGAACGATACGCTCGAGCTGTTGCGCTTCGGGGCCAAACAGCGGGCCAGCGGGCACGGACCCCGGCCGCATAGCGGCTTCAGGCGGCGCGACGGTTTCATACGCCATGCGCTTGATATTGAACAGGTGATGGACGGTGATGTTGTCGCCGGTGATAGCGCCGCCCACCCCGCCCGACCCAAGGGTCATCGACGGCATTACCTTAGTGGTCAGGCCGATGGTGCCGAGCGTGCCCATGGTGTTGACGCCGATGCGGAAGACGGGCTTTTCGAGGCCAAAGGCCATGATGACTTTCTCATCGGTGGCGTGAATGATGAGGCTATGGCCGCGGCCGCCGAAGTTGATCATTTCGAGGCAGCGATCGCAGCCCATTTCCCAGCCATCGACTTCGTACCAGCCGAGCACGGTGGTGAGTTTTTCGCGCGAAAGCGGCTCTTCGCGGCCGACTGTGCGCAGCTTGGCGACAAGTATGCGGGCAGAGCTGGGCACGCTGATGCCGGCTATGGCAGCAAGCACTTGCGGCGACTTGCCGACGGTGTTGGTGTTGATGCTGCCATCCGCGTGATAGAGCAGGCCCCGGATAGCCTGGGTCTGCGCCTCGTCCATGAAATACGCGCCTTCGTTTTCCATTAATTGCTGCAGGCGGGCCGCCACGGGGCGGTCGACGACTGCGGCCTGCTCGGTGGCGCAGATGACGGAAAAGTCGAAGGCCTTGCTGGCCACGATGTAGCGGGCGGCCTTTTCCAGATCGGCGCTGCGATCAACGTAGGCGGGCACGTTGCCAGGGCCGACGCCGTAAGCAGGCTTGCCCTGCGAGTGCGCCGCGCGCACCATGGGGCTGCCGCCGGTGGCCAGGATCAGCGCGGTGTGGCGATGGCTCATCAGTTCATTCGTGCCGGGCAGGCTGACGTGCGACATGCAATGGATGAGGCCAGCCGGCGCGCCGGCGCTCACGGCGGCGGCGGCCATTACTTTGGCGGCCTCGACGCAGCAATTGACGGCGGCTGGATGCGGCGCAACCACTACGCCGTTGCGCGCCTTCACTGAAATGAGGATCTTGTTGATAGTGGTCGAGGTGGGATTGGTGCTGGGGGTCAGCGCGGCCACCACGCCCATGGGCCAGGCAATTTCGTAGACGCGCGTGGCCGGGTCGTGGCGCACGACGCCGACAGTTTTGACATTCTTGATGCTCTCCCACACATGCTTGGAGGCAAATTCATTCTTGAGTTTCTTGTGCTCGGGCACGCCGTAGCCGGTTTCCTCGCTGGCCATGCGACCAAGCCTCTCCGAGGCTTGGTAAGCTGCGTCGGCCATGGCGGCGCAGACGCGATCGACCTGCTCCTGAGTCGCCTTGCCCCAAATCTTCTGGGCAGCGTAAGCCGCCTCGACCATCGAGCGGGCTTCTTGAATTGAAAGCAGGTCTTTATCCATTTCGGCCATCGTTTAACCTCGTTGAGCGCGAAAGACTTCGTTGCCATCAACTTGCAAAGAATCGATCACAGCCATGATGACCGCGTCGACTGGGGAGTCTTTGGTCAAAGAGGTCTGACGGCCGCTGGAGCCGTGGGCGGTCAACACCAAATCGCCGACACCAGCGTCGACAGTGTCGACGGCGACGTAGGGCTTGCCAGTGGCCTTGCCGGTCTCATCGGCCTCGCGGCAGATGAGCAGCTTGCGACCCTCAAGCTTCTGATCCTTGATGGATGCGACGGTAGTGCCGATCACTTTAGCTATAAGCATGCGTCCTCGTCATTGTCATTCAGAGGGAGCGAAGCGACCGAGGAATCCATTGTGGCAAGCAAAATCGCGTGGTTTTCCTT
>JBKJWG010000224.1:0-3071 GCA_046716985.1 Anaerolineales bacterium
GGGTTAGGGGGCTTGCAGCGAAGCGGCAATAAAGACTTCGCTCGTGTCGGTCGACCAAATCAAAACGGAATGAATTTCACCAATATCTAGTGCGACCGGCAGGAGGTAATTCTGGTTTCCTGAGGCGGCTTTGAGTTGACCCAGATCGATCATGGCTGCCAAATCAGCTTCGTGCGACTCGTCGATCTGTTTTTGTGAACTTACAACCACATGCAACTCGGCACCTTCATCGATCTGAAAATTTTCGAAATGCAAAACCACTGAGCCGTCTGCCAATAGATAAATGGCCGCAGATCCCTGGCCGGCGTGATCAAGGTCATAGAATTCGCCCTGCACCACCAACTGCGCCGAGGCCATATCGACGAGCAAGTTCTGGCCGAGGTCAGCGGTGGGCGCCTTGCTTGGCAGCGGTGTTGAGGTGGCAGGCCGCGGCGTGCGCGTGGGCAGAAAACCCAGCGTGGGGAAACCGGCATGCACCATGGCGGTGATGAAGAGTGGAGAGATGAGATACCAGGCGGAGGCGGTGCCCAAAAGAGCAAGCCCCAAAACTGCCAGCCTGATCTCGGTTCTTTTCAACATGGGCGCGCATTATAGCGGAGCGAACCCACCCGTGCGCATGGATGGGTTTAAGGTTGGATGAGAGCAAAAAATTCTTTTATTGCTCGGTTTCCACCCACATTTGCTGCCCATCGGTTGAGACGCGCAGCCAGCCGTGCTGGCTGGCCATCAGCAAAGTTCTGCCACTTAGTGCGTCGAGCAACTCGGCTGCAGGCAGGTCGTTGCCTGGCAGCCAGATGAGCGCGGGATCCAGATTAGCGATCCACTCTGGTGGATTGAGCGGCGGGTAGCCGGAGTCGGCTAAGATCAGCACGCTGACGCGACCAACCGAGTGGCCGAGATTGAGTGACTCCATTTGATCAAAGTCCAAGCCGAGAGGAAACAAGGCGCGGAAATTACCGTAGCTCAATAGCAGTGTGGCGCCACGCTCACCAGCAGTGAGCACATCGAGATAGGCACCATCGTCCAGGTCGAAGCGCTGGCCTACTTTAAGTTCAACTGTCGGAATTCCGAGTTGTGGGGCAGCCGTGAGCAGGGTTGAGGTATTTTGCGACACAGCAGAACCTGCCCAGGCAAGCTGGCTGAACGAGATGCGATCGAGATCAGCTAACAAACCTGAGATCTGTTCCGGGCGTTGTCCGGCTGCTAACACCCAATCGAGTTGGCGGTCTGCTATTGGCAGCCCGCGGCCCAGCTCTTCACTGAGGCGCGTGCCGCTTGGGCCGCCGTTGATCAACACGCTGCGGCCACCGGGCGTTCGTATCAAAATTGCCTCGCCTTCCACATCCAAGAGCGTGATCTGTAACTTGCCATCGGGCGCGGCCAAGGCGCTAGACCAAGCCCAAAAGCAAAGTGCAGCGAGAACAACTACTGGAACAACGGGGCGGAGGCGAACGAGAGCGAGGCGGCTGCGCAATGCGGGAACGCTAATAACTAGCAGCACCGAATAGAACAGAACGGCAAAGGAAAGAGAAAAACTTGAAATATTTTGTGACGCCCACGACAAGCTGGCAAAGGCCTCGACCGCTCTGATCGTATATGCAGCGAAAGGCCAAGCGAAGAAAGCCAGCAATTGACCTAGGGGAAGCACAAGGAGACCGATCATGACAGATGCTCCGCCCAATATCATCAGCGCGGGCTGGGCTGGCAGGATGAGCAAATTAGCTGGCAACGAGAGCAGAGAGAAACGCTGAAAGTGATAAAGCAGTAATGGGAGCGTAGTTATCTGCGCGGCGAGGGCCAAGAAAACATAATCGGTGAGCGGACCTTTCAAGCGCACGAGCCAGGCTTCAGATACGCGCGGCGCGAGCCAATCCATGACGCCCGTTTTGATCGGCTCAGCGTAAAGGACAAGGCCTAGAGTGGCAGCAAAAGAAAGTTGAAAACCCACGTCCCAAAGAAGAAATGGATTTACCAAGTTCATTGCAGCCGCGCTGAAAGCGAGTGTGTTTAGCGCAAATTGCTGGCGGCCGACTTGGCGCGCCACTAGCGCCAGCGTGCCCATGATTGCAGCGCGCACCACGGACGCTTCAGCGCCGACGAGCAGCGTGTAGAAGATGATGCCCAAGATGGCAAGCTGAATGCCGCGGCGGGCGCCCAGCCAGCGGCTAAATACTGCCAACAAGAGGCCAGCAATAATGCTGATGTTGAAACCGGAAATGGCGATGATGTGGCGAGTGCCGGTGTCGTTGAAGGCGGCTTTGAGCGAATTGCTCAAGCCGCTTTCGTCGCCGAGCAAAATGCCGGCCAACAGCGCGCCTTCAGGGTCAGGATACAGGCGATGGATCACTTCGATGCTGCGCTGGCGCAGACTATAAACCAAAGCCCAGAAAAGATTACCTTGACCTGAACCGATCTTTTCGGCGGCCGCGAAAGACATCAGAGAATAAATTCCCTGGCGCGCTAAATAGTCCCGATAGGAAAAGTCTTCGTCCACTGATGGGGTTTGTAATTCTCCGCGCAATTGGACCAGATCGCCATACTGCCATTCGGCGCCGAGGTCGACGCGAGCCAGTAATAAGCCATGGACAGATAATGGTTCGCCGTTCGCAAAAGTGAGCTTTTCCGTGCGAATGGTCAATTCGGTATAGCTTTCGTGTGGAACTGGAGGTTTAACGACCAGCCCGCGAAAGTGAATCAGTTTTTCGCTGTCGTTGTAATAGGCCAGATCGGCCGCAGTGAAATGCGCCTGGGCAGCCTCGTAGCGGGCGGCGCCCAAGAACAAGGCGCACAGCGCGAGCAATGCAAATTGGACGAGCCATGGGAGCCGCCGACGCCTCGCAAACAGAAACGCTGCGGCGAGACCGGCCAGAAGCAGCCATAGCCAGAGAGCGGCAGGCAACAGCGAAGCCAGCGCAATGCCGAACAGAAACGAGATCGAAAGCCAAAGAAGGGGAAGACTACGAAAGGAAACCGGCCACCCCCGTTTTATTTCCACCTTACGCGAAATTATAACGCCGCATCAACCTGATAATTTAAAGCAAAAGTCCCTTGGCAATGACCTACTCTCCCAG
>JBKJWG010000225.1:0-3774 GCA_046716985.1 Anaerolineales bacterium
GCCCCTCTCCCGCAAGCGGGAGAGGGGAAAATCTCTATTAGCTAATAATCCGCACAGAATGGGGAGAGGGGTTTCCATTAATTATTCTTCGCGTTTGCGCAAATGTGGGAACAGGATCACTTCGCGGATATTGGGCTGGTCGGTGAAGAGCATGGTGATGCGATCGATGCCCATGCCGAAGCCGCCGTTTGGCGGCATGCCATAGCGCATGGCGCGCAGGTAATCTTCGTCCAGCGGGTGCCGATCTTCATCATCGGTTTTCATGCTGGCGCTCATTTCCTCGAAGCGCGCCAGCTGATCCAGCGGATCGTTGAGCTCGCTGAAGGCGTTGCAGATCTCGAAGCCGCCCATGAATCCTTCGAAGCGCTCTACGATTTGCGGATTTTCCGCTTTGCTTTTCGCCAACGGGGAGACTTCGCGCGGGTAATCATATAAGAACGTCGGTTGAATGAGGCGCGGCTCGATCTCGGCGCCCACGAGGTCATCGATCAGTTTGCCGCGTGTGGCGCCGGCGGGCACATTGAATTTCTTGTCGGCCATCGCCTTGGCCAGGCTGGCCGCGTCGGGATGCTTGTTCAGGTCAATGCCGGCAAACTTATGCACCGCGTCCATCAGCGGGATGCGCGGCCAATCCGCGCCCAGGTCGATCTGGTTGCCCTGATAACTAAATTTGGTGCCGCCCAGCACCTGCTGGCCAGTGAACTGCAGCATCTCTTCAGTAAATTCCATCACGCGCTGGTAATCCGCATACGCCATATAAAACTCAAGCATAGTGAACTCAGGGTTGTGCGTACGGTCCACGCCCTCGTTGCGGAAGTCGCGCCCAATTTCATACACGCGCTCGATTCCACCCACTAGCAAGCGTTTGAGATACAGCTCAAAAGAGATGCGCAAATAAAGATCTTGCTTGAGCTGGTTATGGTGGGTGACAAAGGGTCGCGCCGCCGCGCCTCCGTATACTGGCTGCAACACCGGCGTCTCGACTTCAAGAAAATCATGCTTATCCAGGAATTCGCGCAGCGCGCGCACCACCGCCGCGCGAATGCGGAAGACCTCGCGCACTTGAGGGTTGACTGCCAGGTCGGCATAGCGCTGGCGGAAGCGCGTTTCAGGGTCGGCCAGTGTGGCATGCCGCACCACTTCGTCGCCGACTTGCTCGTCTTTGGCGGCCGGCAGCGGCGTGATCGCCTTGTCGATCATACGGAAGTCGGCCACCTTCAGGCTGGCTTCGCCGGCCTTGGTGCGCAACATCTCGCCGCCAGCCTGGATGAAATCCCCTAGATCGAAATAGTCGCTGAACAGCGCCATCTTCTCGAGGCCCAATTCATCAGCGCGCAAGAAGAGCTGCACAGTACCGTAGCCGTCCTCGATGTGCGCAAAAGTGATCTTGCCCATCAGTCGCATTGAACGGATGCGACCCACCAAGGTTACTTGAACAACCTTGGGAGTTTTTTTCTTTTCCTCAGCTTCGAAGGCCTCGATGGCCTGGCGGCTGGTGTGGCTGCGCTCGACGCGCGGCGGATAAGGCTCAATACCCTGCTGGCGCAGTTTATTTAGTTTCTCTAAGCGCGTTTTTTCGATTTCGCTGTATTCGTAATTCGTGCTCATTAATGTACCTTGCGATGATTAAAACATAAAAAAAGACCCGTACACTCTCGTCGGCACGGGTCTTCTTTCATCTGAGTAGTGGGAACCTACACAACGTTCATGACCTTGACAGAGAAAGCACCCGAGGGCGCCTGGATGTCGACTTTGTCGCCTTCCTTCTTGCCGAGCAGGGCTCGGCCCAACGGCGATTCGTGTGAGATCTTGCCTTCGCGCGGGTTGGCTTCCGCCGCGCCCACGATCATATATTCCTCCGGCTTGCGGCGACCTTGCTGCACAGTCACCTTTGAGCCAATCTCAATCGCCCCGCCCTTCTTCCTGCCCTTGTGTTCTTCGATCAAGGTGGCGTTTGCCAGGATCATTTCCAGTTCTTTGATGCGCCCTTCGACAAAAGATTGCGCGTTCTTGGCTGCCTCAAATTCCGGGTCCTCGACGAATTCGCCCAAGCTGTTCTCGGCCGCCTCGCGCAAACGCTCCGCAATTTCTTTGCGGCGCACGTTGCGCAAATTGTCCAGCTCATCCTGGAGCTTCTTGTAACCTTCTTTAGTCAGGTATTCTGTTGCCATTGCTTTCCCTTTTACGTTGGTTGGCCGCGAATTCAACTCTGGCCTATAAAAAAACCTTGCTGTGAACGGAGCCTCATAAAGCTCGCCACAGCGGCGCTTAATATAGCATATCTGCAAGCCTTTATCAAGAACGAATGTTCTGGGACGATATTTTAAGGTTTTGGAGAAAGAAACCCAGGTTTGCTTGCCCCGCTCATCTTGCGAATGTTATCATCAGCGCCGTGTTGCTCTTCAATCAAAAAGACCCGATTAAACGCTTGCGTGTTCGCTATGTGCTGATCGGCATCCTCTTGGCCACCCTACCCTGCTACCTGGCCGGCTACGTGGCCGCCAATGTGCGCCTCAGCCAGACTCCCAGCCCGACCCCCACGGCCACCTTCACTCCGAGCAGCACAGCTACGTTTACGATCACTCCCAGCAACACCCCTACTTCTACTTCGACCAGCACCGCCACGCCGACCGCCACCAACACCAGCACGCCCACGCCTACGCGCACAGCTACCGCAACCTTCACCCCGACCTTCACCGCCAGCGCAACGGCCACATTTACAGCGAGCCCACTGCCCAGCAACACGCCCACCGAAACTCCGACGCCTTAAAAACGCGTTTAACCCACAAGATACAATCTCTGCAATGATCGCTCGAATTACAAGAAACGCGCTATTGCTCACCTGCGCGGCCTTGCTGCTAAGCAGCTGCAGCAGCCTGGTCGTAGGCACGCAGCCCACTTCGCCTTCCGCTACTGAAGTGGCCAGCGCCACAAACAGCGCCCAGATCACAGCTACCGTCGGCGAATCGATCACGCTCACCATTTGGCTGCCGCCCCAATTCGATCCTGCTGGTGGCAGCCTGGCGGCCGGCATGCTACAAACCCGCCTGGACGAATTCAGCGATCAGCATCCCCAAGTCCACCTCACTGTGCGCGTCAAAGCCGAAAGCGGCCCCGGCGGCCTGCTCGATTCGCTGCTCGCCGCGCAGCAAGCCGCGCCGCTGGCTTTACCAGATCTAGCCCTTTTGCCCGGTAGTCTCATTGCCAGCGCTGTCGAGAGCGAAGTCCTGCAATCCAATGCGGCTTTAAGCATTGAATTGGGATCAGACGATTGGTACGCGTTTGGGAAGCAAATAGCAAGCTTAGACGGGCTGACCTATGGCCTGCCTTTCGCCGCAGATGCGCTTGTGCTGGCATATCGCAGCACCGCCGTTGCGCAAGCCCCGGCCACCTGGCAGCAATTGCTGGCGGCACGCAAACCGCTGGGCTTCGCTGCCGCCGACCCGCAAGCGCAATTCGCCTTGGCGCAATTGCTGTCTTTGCAAAGCGGCGAAGAAGACATCAGCGAATTCACCATCTCAGACGAAACCTTGTTGACCTTTTTTCAGTTTTTGGCGGACGCGCAAGCCAAAGAAATTTTTCCCTTCTGGCTAAGCCAATATCAGAATCACGAGCAGACTTGGCAGGCCTTCACCGAAGGCCGTCTGCCGATGACCGCCGCCTGGACCAGCCAGATTTTCGCCAATCAACTGGGTGAAATAAACGGCGCGCCCCTGCCAACCAAGAATGGCGAGAGCTTCACTCTCGCCAAAGGATGGGTGTGGGCCATTACCG
>JBKJWG010000226.1:0-3662 GCA_046716985.1 Anaerolineales bacterium
CAGATAACAGATCGGTTTCTCTTCACCAGAACGGCCCCAACAAATCGCATTACGATGCACGACGTATTCGAATTCGTGTTGTTTTTCTTCGACGCTGCTGGTCTGGTCGCTGATCTCCGTAAAGATACGCGCCAGCGCTGGCAAGGCGATCTTGAGCCTCATCCCCAGCGGCAGCATCTTGAAGGCCATATCGCCCGTGCCTGCCAAGGCGCCAAAATTGCTGAGCGCCTGGCCGAAAGTCTGGCGGCCGGCGCGCAGCGCGATGCCGCGGCCGCCGCGGGCGCCGTACATTTCTTCGAGGCCCAGATTCAGTGCGGAATATTCGGCGAAATCAAAGCCGCGTTCCAAATTTGCGGGCGGATAGTTATCGATCACATGTGAGAGATGGGCAAGGTTGAGCAGCGCCTGCATCCCTTTGGGCGTCACCATTTCTTCGACTGACTGTAGTGTGATGCGAGCGAAACGATTGGGCAATGTGTAGCCGCTCTTCGGAATGGCTTGCATGCGCCGAACCTACAAGAGCACTTGCAGATCAGCCATGACCTTGCGCAGCTCCAGCAGCAACATGCCCAGGCGCGCTTCGCCGCGAGCAATGATAGTGAGCATAGCCTGCGGCCCTACCGCAGTAAGAAGGGCGAAACCCTCACTGCCTTTGATGTAGACTTGCTCCAGTCTGCCGCGCCCGAGTTCCTCCGAGATACGCTCGCCTAAAGAGACCATGGCCGCCGACATGGCCGCCACGCGATCTTCATCGGCGGGCGGCGCCAACACCGAAGCGATAATGAGCCCATCCGGGCTCACCAGGGCCGCGCCTTCGATCTCGGGCGTCGAAGCCAGCAAGACGCGCAAGCGTTCGCTGATTTGTTGGGTGCGTGAGGCGCTCATGGATGAATTGGTTGCAATGATTCGAGATATGCAGTGCGTCTAACTGTAGCATAGCGAATCAGGCATGTCAAAGCTAACTAACAACTCAAAATAAGCCTTACCACTAAAGCACAAAGAACCCATTTTGACTTCCTGACTTCTTGACTTCTTGTCTTTGCGATGATGTTCAGATGTTAGAATCCCGACCATGTTGATCCATTCCGCGGGACAACTGTTGACGCTGTCTGGGGGAACACAGCGCGGAACTAGTCTCGGCAATTTGAATATCATCGCAGACGGCGCCGTGCTTGTGCACAACGGCCGCATCGCCGCGGTTGGCCGCAGTGCTGATCTGCGCGCCGCCCACGCCGGCGAAGAGCAGCTCGACGCCTGCGGCCGCGTGCTGCTGCCCGGCTTCGTCGATGCGCACACTCACCCAATCTGGGCCGGCGACCGCGCCGCCGAATTTGAGCAGCGCCTGCAAGGCACGACTTACCTCGAAATTCTGGAGGCGGGTGGCGGCATTCTCTCCACAGTTAAGGCCACCCGCGCCGCGTCGACCGAAGAGTTGATCGCCACGACGCGAGCGCGGCTGCGGCGCGTGTTCGCGCACGGCAGCACCACTATCGAGGCCAAGACGGGTTATGGCCTCGATCTGCAAACCGAATTGCGTCTGCTCGACGCACTGGTGAGATTAGATGATGAGGGTCCTTGGGAGTTGGCGATCACCTTTTTAGGCGCGCATGCCATCCCTGCCGAATTCAAAGGCCGCGCCGATGATTACACCGCTGAGCTTTGCAAGACTTGGCTGCCCGAAGTGAAGAGTTGGTGGCATGTTCATAAAGGCATCGGCTCGCTGCCTTTCGTCGATGTATTCTGCGAAACGGGCGCTTTCGACCTCAAGCAGTCGCGCCAAATATTGGAAAGCGCCAAAGGGCTCGGCTTCCCGCTCAAGATCCACTCAGACGAATTCGACAACTTGGGCGGCACTGGCATGGCAGTCGAACTGGGCGTCACCTCAGCTGATCATCTAGTCGCCATCTCGAAAAAAGAAATCGCTGCCCTGGCCGCCAGCAACACAGTGGCTGTGGCCCTGCCGGCCACCCCCTTCGGGCTGGCCGAAAGCCACTACGCGCCGGCCAAAGAGATCCTGGCGGCTGGTGGCTTGCTGGCAGTGGGCAGCGACCTGAACCCAGGCACCGCCTGGGGCGAAAATATGCAATTCGCGCTGGCGCTAGCCTGCCGCTACCTCAAACTGACGCCTGCGGAAGCCATCGCCGCGGCCACTATCAACGGCGCGGCCGCGGTCGCCAGGCAGTCCGTAGTTGGCTCGCTCGAAGCCGGCAAGCAGGCCGATCTGCTCATTTTGGATGTAGACGATTATCGCCACCTTGGTTACCGATTTGGCACCAATCTTGTACATACTGTGATTAAGAAAGGTGTACCTCACAGGGTACAAGATTTGCTATATGGCGTTGATCGAAAGTCTCTTCAATAATCTGCCCTCCCAATGGGCCATCCTGGCCCTCATTGCCGGCATCGGCATCAGCGTGGTCGTGCTGCGCGGCCTGATCCGCTTTGCCATGCGCGCGTTTGTCATCGGCTTGGTGGGCGTTATACTGTTGGGCGCTCTCTATTATCTTGTAACGTAATCCCCATTACATATGCCCACCGTTGATCAAGCCCGCGCCTGGTATCCGCAATACGACCCGGTGCACGGCTTCGATCACATTTTGCGCGTCTTGCGCCTGGCCGAGCAGCTTGCTCAGGCCGAAGGCGCAGAGGTGGAGATCGTGCGCGCCGCCGCCCTGCTGCACGATGCCAGCGGCGCAGAAACCGGCGGGGAAAAACGCGCCGAACACCAGCATCATTCCGCTGCTTTCGCCGCTGAAGTCTTGGCAGCCGAAGGCTGGCCGCCGGAGCGCATTGCCGCGGTGCAGCATTGCATCCGCGCTCACCGCTTCCGCGGCGACGAGCAGCCGCAAACCATCGAAGCCAAGGTCTTGTTCGATGCCGACAAGCTGGACGTACTTGGTGCTTTCGGCGTCGCACGCACCCTGGCTTATGACGTGGTGATGAACTGGCCTTTTTTCGCCGAACCCTCTGAACAGTTCAAGCAAACTGGCAAAAAAGAAGCCGACGAAACGCACAGCTCCTATCACGAATATTTGTTCAAACTAGGCAAGATCAAAGATCGTCTGCACACGCCAACCGCCCGCCGCTTGGCTGAAGGGCGCCAGAAATTTTTGAACGATTATTTTGAGCAGTTAGCTGCCGAAGCGCGCGGCGAAAGATAGATTGTTGCCTAACCTCGGAGAGGCGATTGCGCGGTGGAACTCAGGGGCGGTCTTTGGTCAAACTTCAATTCAAGAAAAAGCGTTTTGCAACGTTCCCTCACCGGATAGTGACGTTTAACTTTCATTTCTATGGAGAGGTAATTTCAATTGTCCAATCTCCAGGTGCCTCAACCACAATAACCAACGTGCCTCGATTCACAACCACAGTCCCACTATATGGGTCTGTTGTATTTACTAGCAAGTCATACCGATCGCCATAACCAATCACACCGAAATATCGCGATTCAGAATTGCCTTGAATCGTTGCTAGATCAGGTGTCCCGTCAAGTATAAATACATCATCTCCTGTTCCTTGTATGGTTCCTGGAACCGACAATCTCCGTGCACTTGACAATGGCAGGATTTCAATGTGCCAAGTTCCCTCAGCTTCAATTTGCAATCTGGTTGTATGTTGATCATCGCCAAAATCCAATGGTCTTATCCCCTCGTACTGGTCCGTAG
>JBKJWG010000227.1:0-13733 GCA_046716985.1 Anaerolineales bacterium
GGATGAGCACGGCAAATACAATCACGAGCATGCCCACCAAAGTATCGTTTGCGTACGCGGCGGCGTCCGGCGCCCAGAAGACCAGCGGGGCGAAAGCCAGCCATAAGCCCACAAACGTATTCGCCCAGGCGGCCCAGGCGCGCCCGGTGCGGAAGGCAATCGCACCGAGCGTCATCACCAGCAGGCCGCTGATAATGTCGCTCCAGATCAATGGCACGCTACGATAGCCAAGTGAGAATGGACTAACGATCAACCATAAGCCCAGCACAAGGAGCGGAATCTGCGACCAGCGCGCCATGGCCACCATCTCCATCATCATTTTGCCGGTCTCGGGCATCTTGGCTTGGGCTGCAGCCTGTGCGCTTTGCAATTCCTGGTAGACGAGAGTTTCGTGTTGCAGCAGTAGGCGTGGGAGTTCGAGCGCCAACTGGCGATGCTCCTGTTCCATCTTCATCATTTCAATGTGGGCGCGCGGATCTTTTTCCATCAACTCGCGCGCCATTGCATCCTCTTTTTTTTGTGCGCCAACTTCGCGTTCGTATGCCTTTTCCAACCGCGCTTGGAGTTCGCGCATCTGCTCGAGTTGCATCTCTTTGGCGCGGACTTCGGCGTTGGCCTCCTTCGACCCGGCCATACTCGACATGTCATGGCCCGCCGGTTCAGACATATTCATTGCGTCAGCGGGGCCGGTCTTCGAATCACCCATTTTTGACATATCATGCTTAGCCATGTCGCATTCCTTTCATATGCTCTACCGACTCGGTTGGGGCGTTCATCATGCTCTGCACTTGTTCGCCCAAGCGCATCAGTTCATGCGACTCTATCTCTTTTGGCGAATCGCTCGAGAAGGCCGACTCCCGCAGCCACAGCGGCGGCTTGATTTCGTTCTGGCGATACCACGCAAGCGGATCGGCTTTGAGCGCTGGGGTCATTTTTGGCAGCGTGTCGCGCAATGTGTGCTTGGGCTCCCAGCCCAGGGTCGTGTGAGCCCGCGTGATGTCGAGTTCGAAATTGTCGGTGGCGAGGTCGATCATCCACGGTTTGATAAAGGGCGGTCGGTTAAGAGGCAGTTTTTCCTGCGCCCAAGCACCCACTTTGGCCACTAACTTGGGGAGAGAGTACGTCTTCCATGCCACGCTGTGGATCAGAAGCCCAAGGACGCGCTGCAGTTCATCATAACTAAGCGATTCGGGTTCGCCGATGAGCAGCGTCACTTCGGGCGACAGTTCTTTGCGACGTGTGACCGCAAGCACGATCGAGTCCAGCACGTCTTCGTTATGCACGAATGCCTGGCGACCGGCAGACACCTCGCCAGGAAAGAGACGCGCAGTGATGTCGTGCTCATAGATGCGCTGTATCTGTTGCGCCAGCGGAATAGAATCACACAGGTCATTGTAGACGCCGGCGATGCGTAGGATGACGGTGGGAATCATGCCACGTTCGGCGTGGATTACTTGCTCAGCCTTAACTTTCGACTCCGGATAGGGCCACTTGGGCTGCAGTGGCGAATCTTCGTTGATGCGCTGTCCGGGCGCGGAGGGTGCGTACACCAGGTCCGTGCTGGAAAAAATAAACTGCTCGACCTCAAAATCTTGCAACATGCGCAGAAGGCGCTCGGTGCCGCGCACCGTGATCTCTTCATAGAGCGGACTTGGCGCGCCGGAAAAATCGTAATAGGCGGCCAGATGGATCACGGAGACAATGCGGTTGCCGTGCAGGTCGCGGATGGCTTGCAGCCCGCGGCGTAGACTTTCGTCCGAAGTCAGGTCCACATACAGGCATTCCGCGCTTGGTGGGGGGTGAGATGGCGCACGCCGGTCAAATCCGATCACATTAAACGATTCTGATAAACGCTTGGCTAACGGATAGCCGATCCTGCCGCTGGTGCCCGTAATCAAAATCGTAGCCTTCCGGTCGTTCATCCTCAGCTCCTCCTGAACGAAGCGGTATTACATAGCCGAACGTGACAAGACACCATTGGCCCAGGTACGTTTCGTTATATCGTTGCACAAACCTCCTTGATTATATATGGGTAGGCATTCAGCCGGAATTTCAACGACTAGACTAAAATCAACTTGACGCTTTGCGTCTTGCGCACCGCGGTGCGCCCCATTTGGGCTTACCTATTTAATCCAACCAGCCGATCCTCGCCCGCTTGTCATTCCGAGTGAGGGTGTTTAGCGCGAGGTTTTGGCGCTGCCCGACGAGGAATTCGTATTGCGATCATCTACAAATCAAAAATAGCCGCAAGCAAGCTTCCTCTGTCAACCTGCTTAACATTTCCCTCTGTTTCACCACCGAATGCCCATATCCTGCTATGAATACCCGCCATGAATGCAATCCAAACAATCTTGTCAATGTGCAACATGCCTGTGTGTCGATGTTACACATTGCATGTTGCACATCGCCCGGCCAGGCGCTTGAACGCTGTCAAGTTTCCACGACCCCTGTGTGGCCATGATGATGATTAAAACTTTTTCAGGCCAGTTTCCAGCGCAAAACGACCTTCTTCTCCATAATAGGGCCATGTCCCTTGGGCTGCCCCTTAACCAGATCCTGCACGGCGATAGTACTGAAATCCTTGCCGGTTTGCCCGCTGATTCAATCGACCTGATCTTCGCCGATCCTCCTTACAACCTGCAGCTGCAGCACGAACTGCGCCGCCCCAATAACAGCAAGGTGCGCGGCGTGACGGAAAGCTGGGACCGCTTCGCCGATTTCGCGGCCTACGATGCTTTCACCAGCGCCTGGCTGGCCGCCTGCCGCCGCGTACTCAAGCCCAACGGCACGCTGTGGGTCATCGGCAGCTATCACAACATCCATCGCGTCGGCGCTATTTTGCAAGACTTGGATTTCTGGCTGCTTAATTCGATCGTGTGGGTCAAATCCAACCCCACGCCCAACTTTCGCGGCGTGCGCTTTACCAACGCCCACGAAACACTGCTGTGGGCGCAGAAAGAAAAGGGCGCGACCTATACATTCAATCATCACGCCATGAAAGGCCTCAACGAAGATAAGCAGATGCGCAGCGATTGGGTGCTGCCGGTCGCTTCCGGCGGCGAGCGCCTGCGTGTGGCAAGCGGCGAAGCCGCGCACCCGACCCAGAAGCCCGAGGCGCTGCTTTATCGCGTGTTGCTAGCCAGCAGCCAGCCCGGCGACGTGGTGTTGGATCCGTTCTTTGGCAGCGGCACCACCGGTGCAGTGGCCAAGCGCATGCATCGCAATTGGATCGGCATCGAAAAAGAAAAACAATATGTGAAGCTGGCGCAGCGCCGCATCGGCGAGATCGAGCCGGTCGCGTACGAAGAAGAAATTTTCGAGAGCGCTGAGCCGCGCCGTGAGCCGCGTATCCCTTTTGGCAATTTACTCGAGGCCGGTTTGCTCGAGCCCGGCCAACGCCTATATCTTGGCGAGCGCGGCCGGGTCAGCGCCCGCATTTTGTCCGATGGCTCGCTGAAGTTCAACGGCCGGCGCGGCTCCATTCACCAGGCCGCCAAAGAAATTTTAGATGCGCCCGTCAACGGCTGGGAGCACTGGTATTATTTGGATTCCACGAGCGGCCAACGCCGCCCCATCGATGATCTAAGACAAATTCTGCGCGAAGGAATCAAAGCACATGACCGATACACAGGCTAAGACCTACACTCTCAGCCGTTGGAAGCTGGACGATCTCTTCCCCGGCTACGACAGCAAGGAAATGAAGGCTGCCCTCAAGAAGCTGGATACTGAGGTGGCTGTCTTCGAAAAGTGGCGCAAGAAGCTGAAAGCCACCATCACTACTAAGGATTTCCGCACCATCCTCGACCAGATCGAGCGCAACACGCGCCTGGCTTCGCGCATCGACCAGTTCGCCGGCTTGTGGTTCAGCGAAGATACCCAGAACCCGGAAGCGCAAAGCTTCCAGGCCCAGGTCGACCAGACCATGGCCGAGCTGCAGAACCGCGCGCTGTTCTTCAGCTTGTGGTGGAAGGCGCTGCCCGAGAAAGCTGCCAAGCGCCTGCTGAAGGTTGCCGGCGAAGAATTCGAATACTGGCTGCGCCAGATCCGCAACTTCAAACCCTACACGCTGACCGAACCCGAAGAAAAGATCATCAATCTCAAGGACGTCACCGGCGCCAAGGCGCTGCAAAACTTGTATAGCGCCATCACAGATCGCTATGTCTTCAAGATCAATGTGGATGGCAAGACCACGGAGAACACCCGCGCTGAACTGATGAAGCTGGTCTATAGCCCCAACCCGGACCACCGCGCCGCGGCCTATCAAGAACTTTATCGCGTTTACAGCGCCGACGGCCCCATCCTCGGCCAGATGTACCAGACCCTCACCCGCGATTGGCGCAGCGAGAATCTGGATCTGCGCAAATTCGCCAGCCCCATTGCGGTGCGCAACCTCGGCAACGATATCCCCGACGAAGTCGTGGATACTTTGCTGGGCGTTTCCGAAGAAAACACACGCATCTTCCAGCGTTTCTTCAATATGAAGGCCAAGCTGCTCGGCATGCAGAAGCTTCGCCGCTACGACATTTACGCGCCGGTGGCCAAATCCGATAAGCAATACGACTACAACGACGCGGTCAACCTGACTCTGAAATGTTTTGATGATTTTGATCCTAAGATGGGCACCATGGCTCGCCAGATCTTCGACGCCGGCCATGTGGATAGCGAATCGCGCAAGGGCAAGCGCGGCGGCGCCTTCTGCTCCTCCGCCGACCCGGCGCTGATGCCGTGGGTGCTGCTCAGCTACACCGGCTCCGCCCGCGATGTGTCTACGATCGCGCACGAGTTCGGGCACGCCGTGCACGCCATGCTGGCGCGCAAGCACAATGTATTTAGTTTCCATTCCTCGCTGCCACTGGCCGAGACCGCCTCGACCTTCGCCGAGATGCTTCTGGTCGATCGCCTGCTCGAAGAAGAGAAAGACCCCAACGTGCGCCGCGACATTCTCTTCGCCAAGGTGGATGACGCCTATGCCACGATCATGCGCCAGGTTTACTTCGCGCTCTTCGAGCGCCAGGCGCACGACCTGGTTAGCAAGGGCGCTTCGGTGGACGAGCTTTCAACGGCCTATTTCGCCACCCTCAAGAGCCAGTTCGGCGACTCGCTCGAAGTCGAAGACGAATTCAAATGGGAGTGGGTTTCCATTCCGCACATTTACTACTATCCGTTTTATGTCTACGCCTACTCCTTCGGCCAATTGCTGGTCTTCTCCCTCTATCAGCAGTACAAGGCCGAGGGCGCGGCCTTCAAGCCGCGCTACCTCGAGTTGCTCTCTGCGGGCGGCTCCCGCTCGCCGGAAGAACTGCTCAAGCGCGCCGGCGTGAATATCCGCGACGCCGCCTTCTGGCAGGGCGGCTACAACGTCGTCTCAAAAATGGTCGATGAACTCGAGGCTCTGACTAAGTAGCCATGTATAACGCGCTGACCCGCGAAGAAGCCGCGGTCATCGAAGAGAAGGGCACGGAATATCCTTTCACCGGTGAGTACGACGCCTTCTATAAAGAAGGCACCTATGTATGCCGTCGCTGCAACAACCCCCTTTACGAGTCGGCGGCCAAGTTTAAATCAGGTTGTGGCTGGCCCAGCTTCGATGATCATTTTCCCGGCGCGGTGAAAAGATTGCCCGACCCAGATGGCACCCGCGTGGAGATCGAGTGCGCCAATTGTGGCGGCCATTTGGGGCACGTGTTCGCAGGTGAGCGTTTCACCGCAAAGGACACACGCCACTGCGTGAACTCGCTTTCGATCCGCCTTGTGCCGAAAGGCGAGCCCTTGCCGAAAGTTTTGCAAAAGGCATGAAAATAAAAGAGCCCGGCTAATGCCGGGCTCTTTTTGTTTATGGATTTACTAATCAATGTCCCAGTAAGCCAATTCGTCCACATTGAATGTGAAATTAGCGGACGTGTCGGCGTTGACGAACAGGCCGAAACGGCCGGCCGCGTAATGCCCGTCTTCGATCTCGTCGACTTCGAAGCCGTTGGCATACAGCGTGATCACGTCGCCGATCATGCGGATGCCCATCACGTTCTGCTCGTCAGAGCCGGCGTTGACGTGATCGGATTTGGTCCAGTCGATCAACTCGATCTTGACGTATGGCGAGGTGGTGTCCAGGCGATCCAGGCGATAGTAACCATCGCACGAGAACGTGTAGATGTAGCCGCGCGCGCTGGCGTTCACCACCAGCGGCCCGCGCATGATCAAGCCATATTCCTGTTTGCCGCTGCAGGTATCGGTTTCCACCTTCATCTGGATGAAGAAATCCGTTGGGGCGGGCCAGGTGTACCACCAGGTGTCGAAGCCGGCTTGTTTGCCGGTGACATGCATCTGGCCGCCGCCCAGCGCCAGACGAATTTCAGGTGTATCCGGCAGTTTGCCGCTGGAATCTACCCAGTTGCGGTCATTATCCAGGCTGTCGAAGAGCGTGGGCGTTTGCCCGTATTCGGCAGCCGGGTCGAAGGGCGGCTCGGTTGGCGTGGGAGTTTGGGTTGGAGTGTCGCTGGGTGTGGGCGTTTCACTCGGCGTCGGCGTGTCGCTGGGGATAGCCGTGTTGGTGGGCGTGCCGGAGGGGGTGGGGGTATCTTGCGGCGTGGGCGTGTCGCTGGGCAACACGATCTCAGTGGGCGTAGGCGGCCCAGAGAACGGCAGCGAGCAAGCGCTCGTGAGCAAGCTCAACAGCAAAATGGAATTCAGTATTCGTTTCATGTTTCTCTTCCTCGTTACAAAATTTGCACTCTAAACTATAGCATCGCGGTTATTTTTACGCTCAAATATAGTTGCTTGCTTCTGCGGCACCACGCTGGTATGCTAACGATGAAAGCTACCAGAAATGTATATTTCGATCGAAGGCGTCATCGGAGTTGGCAAAACCACTCTAGCGCGATTGTTGCAAGAACGGTTCCAGGCCGAGCTACTTCTCGAAGTCTTCGAGGAAAACCCCTTCCTCTCGAAATTCTACGAAGACCGGGCGCGCTACGCTTTCCAAACGCAGATCTTCTTTTTGCTCAGCCGCTACCACCAACAGAATCGCTTCGTGCCCAACGTGCTCAAGAGCGGCAAAAACCTGATCACCGATTACACCTTTGCCAAAGACGCGCTCTTTGCGCGCATCAACTTGCAAGGCGATGAGCTGGAGATGTATTACAACGTGCATGACGCGTTGGCCGAGAAGATCCCGCTGCCGGAACTGGTCGTTTATCTGCGCGCCGACACGCCCACCCTGATGCAGCGCATCGCCCGGCGCGACCGTCCTTATGAGCGCCAAATGGAAGAAGCCTATATCGCCACACTGAACGGGGCCTACGAAGATTTCTTCGAAAATTATTATCAAGGAGTGCCGGTGCTGCGCATCGACACGAACGAACTGGACATCGTGAACAAACCCGAGGCGCAAGATCTGGTCGAGAAGCAGATCCGCACGCGCCTGGCCGAATCGCCCCGTCAAACCGAGCTGCCGCTGGAGATTTCCTCTAAATAAAAAAGCCTGAGATCAGGCTCTTTTATTTTTTGTGCGCAGTTGCGTTGCGTGCAAGGCGGTTCGTACTTCACGCTTAAAGTTAGCTAGACTGGGCGCGCCCCCGCAGCTTCTGTCCGCTCAAGGCCATAACGCCTCGCTCCCGTGAACTCATTTCCTCTTCTCGCGTAACTGGGCAGTGTAAATCGAGGCGCCGATCTCGGCGCCCAATTGGCCGAGCGCTTTCTTGTCGTCGCTGGAGAAGCCGGTCTTGTTGGTGCGCGGCCCGATGTCGAGAATGCCGATCACATCGTGGCTGCGCATGCGCCGTAGGTAGAGCGGCACCCACAGCCCCTGCTGATTGCCCTTGGATACGGCGCGTCCCTTTTGAAGCTCTGCTTGCACGGATTTGTCGGGCTTGAGCGTGGCTGCGCCCTTGCCTGCTGATGGGTAAGCTTCCACCCGGCGATAAGCAGTTCCCTTGTCTGCCAGCAAGATGGCTGTATGCTGCACATTGACCAGTCCAGCAGTCTTTCGCGCCACTATTTTCAGCAAATCCTTCAGCCCGATCACGCTGCGTACTTCGGGCGAGAACTCGATGAATTCTTTGTTTAAGCTGATATTGTCGGGATAGAAGCGCTTATTGATCGAGGCTTCAATCCGGACACGCAGTGGCTGAAAGACCGTCGCCACAATGAGGGCGGAAACCACCGCAGCGCTGGCAGTAGCCTCCGTTCCGAAAATCTCTCGCGCGGATTGATTGATCAGGGCAATCAAGGCGGCGAAAATGCCCGCCAAAATGACTGAAAGCGGGCCATAGATCAGAGCGCGGTTGATGACCACCTCAATATCCCAGAGCCTGCTGCGCAGGATGGCAACGCCGATGAAAACAGCTATCGAAGAAAGAAAAAAATAGAATAGAAGATCGATCACAATAATGGTTATTGGACTTAGCGTTTCAAAAATTGGAATAAACAAGAGAGTCGATAAAAGAACAAGGAACCCGCCAAGTGAGAAGGTCAGCCCAATAACCACCCATTTGGTTTGCTGCTTCTCTATAGGCCCAGAAATCTTGAAATAGCGATAAATCTGGGCCCCGACTATGGCCACGATAAAGAATAAGAATCCCGCCCCTATATATTCAAGCGGGTTAACTCCAAACGGAGCCACGAAGACCCACATGCCAACCCATAACGCGCCCACCCACATCGTCCAGCGCGGCACGAAGCGTCCGTCCGGGAAAATAAAAAAGAAGATAAGAAAAGTGCTCTGACCGATGATCGCCACGACGCGAGCCAGAATTCCTATACCGGATGAAACCGAAACAAGCATGCTTACCGGCCCTAAAGCAGCCGCGCCAAAAGCCGGAAGCATAAAGGCTCCCAAAACTCCTACACGTTCGTTGAACCTGCGGCTATACAAGATCAGCGCGACGGCAAAGTAAGGAAGCATGGCAAGCGCTTCTATCATGATCTGCACTGCCAGGGAAGCCCGTACGGAAAGCCCAGAAGACTGATAGACCGCTAATAGTTGCTCGGCGTCCTCGAGTACCAGTGCCTGCTCACAAGCGGTAGTTTGGCAGCCGGTCAGGCCGCGTTCATAAATAATTGACCAACTGAACACGCTTAAGCCAATAGAAAGCAACACCACCAAAATCCATGCAATGCGCAGCAGCGGGAGCCGGCGTTTTGAAATGGTCGGTGAGGGTGCTTGCTTGTTCGGCACTGCTTCAGAATTATATACGGATAAATCCAACCAGTTAAAGAGAACCGAGGCGCTGTGCGCCTCATTTGGATTACAGCAAGCTATTTGTCATATCGACTATCATCTATTTGACGACGGAGACGGGTTTCCTTCGTTTCTGAATTAGCGATCTTATCGTCGCCGACCCAACGTGCTTCGGCCGCGAGCAGATCTTCTTTGGTGGCCTTGCGCACCCATACCCACTTCCCACAATGGGGGCAGCGTTCAAAGTTCTTGGCGCCGGCATGGAAACTAAAGAAATGGATGGGGAACGGCAGCCCACACTTGGCGCACACTGCGCCGCCTGAGAGTCCGTATTTGCCCGGCTGAGGTTTGCCGCGGCCCAAGGCTAATGGGATCACGGTCACCACGACCAATATCAGCAATATGATTCCGAGCAGCGGAAAGACAAGACCTACTACCTTATCGCGTGCTTCCTCCGCGCTTAGGAAGACGCGCACAATTTCGTTCGAGCGCAGCTCTTGTCCGTCTGCGGTGAAGCCGAGCGCGTAAAGGTGATGCTCGCCGGGCAAATAAGTCTTAGTGCTGAACTGATAGCTAAATGGCGCGGTTTCGTCGGAGGCGATCAGTTGCTCATCGATATAAAAATCCACGCGCGCTAAATTTTCTGGTCCTTGCGCGTGAAAACTAAACAAACCTTCGATATCGTTTTCGAAACCGCCATAACCGAAGTCGCGACTCAAACTGATACTGAAACTCTCGTCGCCTTGGGCGAAAGCCGGATGCGGGCTGATTAGCAAGCTTACAACGATGGCGAGCGCAAATATTTTTTTCATTCGGTTCCCGTGCGTTTATTTCCAGCGTGTCAAAATATTTTCGCGCTGGAAGAGTCGCGTCGCAAAATACAGCAGAGCGGTATCGACTACTACTAAGGCTGCGGCGATGACGAGCAAGAACCCTTGATTGATGATCACCGCGCCGAAGAGTTGTCCGAGGAAAAGCGCCATCACCGGCAAAATGATCAACGCAGAAAGCTGCTCGGCGGCGCGCGGGTCATTGACCCGCGACGAGATCATCACCGCCAAGCTCACGCCCGTGAGCGAGAGCAGCGGCCCGACTACGAAAATTCCGATCAGCCATAGCGGGCTAAACAGACGCAGCGCCACCGTCGGGCTGGTCGCCAAAATAGCGGTGCCACCGGCGAAGATCATGAAGCTAGCCAGGCTGGCCAACAGCGCAGGGATGGCGGCAGCCAACGCCTTGCCAGCCACGATCTGCATGGTGCTGATCGGCGTGGCCAGCAATGGCTCCAACGTATGAGCGGTTTTTTCTCCGACGATGCTGTAAGACGCGATAGTGATGGGAATGATGGCCGGCATCATCAAAAATAACACCATGAATTGTTGCAGGAGCAGAAACTGTGTGCATTCGAGATCATTTAGCGGGCCACATAGCGGGCGGAGTTGTTCGATGGCCGCCCCGAACTCGGATTGCAAGCCGCTGATATCTGCGCTGCGCATGCCGTACAACAGAACGAGCGGGATGGCGCTGAAGATCAGCGGCAAAAACGATACGCTGAAGATAACCAACTTGTTACGGAACACTTCGGACCATTCTTTGCGAATGAGCACCAAGATCTTTTTCATTGCTGGGCTCCGTTTTCGCTACCGATCAATTGCAGATACACGTCTTCCAAGCTCTGGCGCAGCTCGCCCACGAATTGCACCTCGGCACCCAAGCCGATCAGCTCGCGCAGCAATTCCGGAATGCGCTTTTCTGGGTCGTCCAGCTTGACCACCAGCTTGCTATCCACCAGGTCGGCCTGCTGTACATAGCTTTTTTGGCGCACGGCCGTTGCAAAGGCCTCCTTGGGCGCGGCTAAATGGAAGACCACCGCTCGCCCGAACAAGTTGCGGCGCAGATTGGTTGGCGTGTCGACAGCCAGCATGCGCGTTTTCAATACCGCCACGCGATCGCAAAGCTTGTCCGCCTCATCCAGGTTGTGGGTGGTGATGACAATGGTACGGCCAGCCCCGCGCAGTTCGGAAACGAAGTCGCGCACCAGGTGGGCGGCCTCCGGGTCGAGGCCGCTGGTGGGCTCATCGAGGAAGAGCACTTTAGGCTCGTGCAGCAGAGCACGCGCAATAGCCAGCTTCTGGCGCATGCCTTTGGAGAAAGTTCCCACTGATTCAGAGCGACGCGCCCACAGGCCGAGCATGCGCAGATAGCGCTCGACCTGCTTGGGGATATCCGCCACCTCGTAAAGCTCGGCAAAAAAGGCTAAGTTGCGCTCGGCACTGAGCTGTTCGTAAAGCCCGGGCGTCTCAGTGAGGATGCCGACCGATTTGCGCAATGCGAATGGTGGTGGTCTTGCCGGCGCCGTTGGGTCCCAGTAAGCCGAATACCTCCCCCGACGGAATTTCCAGATCGAGGTCCTCGACCGCGCTCACGGCACCAAAACGCTTACTCAGGCCGCGAGTAAAGATCACTGCGCCTTTAGGCGCAGCCTTCGAGGAGGTCATCATGTTTCACGTGAAACATCGGCAGGCTTGCGCGGGTCGCCTTTCCAAAGCAAGTAAATAGCTAAGATCAGCCAGGGCACACCGCCGATCACGCCCACAGGTAGGGGGCCTAACAAAGGATTTACCGCAGCATCCGGATTGAGGAAGAAGGCGCCTGTGGCGGCGATGCCGTTGATGCCCGCATGCGCGATGACGGCTGGCCATACTGAGCCGCTGCGCAAGACCAGCCAGCCGAAGATCACGCCAGCTGAAAGCGTGAACCAGGTCATGGCCAGAATGCCGCTCCAGGGTGAGCCTGGGTAACCAAAGCCAAAGTTATGACCCATGGCAATGACGGGTGCGTGCCACAAACCCCACACCAAGCCCGTCAGCAACACCGCCTTGCGGAAGCCGAGCGGCATGAGCTTGGGCTGCAAATAAGCCCGCCAGCCGAATTCCTCGCCAAAGGTGAAGAAACTATTGAGGAGTGGAGCCACCAAAATGCCCGCACCGATCTGGATGAGCAGTAGGGTGCCAATCTCCAGCGGGATGCTTTGACCTTCGAGCTCTTCGGCCGCGTCGATTACGGATTGCAGTGCACTCAAACCAGAGTCGTAATGCGAAGGAAAAATCAGGAAATAAACAACAAGCCCAAGAAAGGTGAGAATGGCTGGTAGAAACCAGGCCACTCCCCAAGTCGGCCAGTGTTCGTTTGCCTTCGGCCGCAGGTTTGTATCCTTCCAGCCCTCGCGTGTGACCGCCCGCGTGAGCAAGTTGGCCAGCGCCGGCGCCCACATGTAACCGAAGGCGATGATGAGCGTCGCCTGCGTGATGCCGGGGATGATAACGGGGCTGTTGACCAGCCCGCCGCGCACATAAACAAACAGAGCCACGGCCCAGGCAATGCCAAAGGCGAAGGATAAAAACAAGCCGATCCGTTTTGTATCTATTTTATTGGTCATGCAGCCTCTTGTTTCACGTGAAACATGGCGTCCCCCTACGCCATGTTCAGTCTAACCGAAGTGAGTTGCTACTTAGTGTCAGCGGTCTTGGCGCTGTTCTGCGCCAGCGCCACCATGCCGCTCAGCCCGCCCAGGTTCATGGTGTCGACTGCGCTGCTGGGCACGATCACCAGCGCGCCTTTTTCCTTGAGCCCCTCGAAGAGCATGTTCATCGCGCGCAAGTGCAAAGCAGTGGGATTGTTGGCGTAAGCCTTTGAGGCCTCGGCGAACGAGTGGGCGATCTGCATTTCAGATTCGCCCAGGATCACGCGCGCCTGGCGTTCGCGTTCGGCTTGCGCTTGGCGCGACATGGCATCTTCAAGATCACCGGGGATGACCACGTCGCGGATCTCCACCGATTGCACGGTGACGCCCCACGGCGTGGTGCGTTCGTCGATGATCTTCTGCAGGTCCTTGTCCATCTTGGCGCGGCCTTCGAGAATGTCGGCCAAAGCGCGCGAGCCGATCACTTCGCGCAGCGCGGTTTGCGCCGCCCAACTGATCGCCGAGCGATAATCCTCCACTTCCATGGCGGCTTTCTCGGCGTCCCATACCAGCCAGAACAAGACCGCGTCCACGTCCACCGGCACGGTGTCCTTGGTGAGCGTCTTCTCCGCGCTGAACGGCGAGACCATCACGCGCTGGTCGATCCATTGCGTGATGCTGTCGACGATCGGGATGATCCAAAACATACCGGGACCTTTTTGTCCGGCGAATTTGCCCAAGCGCAGCACCACGGCTTTTTCCCATTGATTTGCCATCTTAAGGCCAAGCTGCACGTACAGCCCGAGCAAACCTATAACGATCAGCCAGGCAATGCCTAGAACGATGTTGCCGCTCGTGATCAAGAACATCATGCCCACTAAAGCGATTAGCCAGATGATCAGGCTAAGTGATACAGCCACACCGCTCACGTGCAGCGCGTTCGAACTGCCTGCGCGATTTGCGGTAAAGACTTGTGCGTTCGTCATTTTTCTCTCCCTTTCACTTTCTCAGTTATTTTCTTTGCGTTTCTGCCGAGCGCTTTTGTTCAGCGACCCACGCGGCGATCTGTTCGTTCACCAAGGCGCGCACTTCGGC